>NZ_JAWRXI010000062.1:0-451 GCF_046535075.1 Brevibacillus sp. SIMBA_040 | reverse complement strand
ATGCCAAATGCGGGAGGCCCGACACAAATCTGGAACTCGCATCTTCTCTTGCCTCCAATGCATACGCTCACGGCGAAAAGGTTACCGGTCAGTCAGATGTGGAGATCTGGCCGACAGCACGCCATTTCGAGCAGGGTCGCTGCCCGTTGCGTAGCTCACCGCCTCGTGTGTTGTTGGTCCCTGGCTCGTCACGCAACGACGGGACCTGCCCAAAGGAGCTTTCCAAGAGCTGGCGTCTGGCGGGCCTTGCGTAAGGTGAACTGCAAGCAGCGGGTATTCATAACGACCTGCTCGATCTCAGCCTGCTGACGTCCGAGTACGGTCAACGCATTTTCCCTTGCAAAGGGTGCGTTTTTACTGCCATGCCCTTATGCCATTGGCCATGCTGCTGTTATCCCAATCATTCGCTCGACCAGGTGGGTGATGTCATGAACATCATTTATCCGCAATG
>NZ_JAWRXI010000182.1:0-273 GCF_046535075.1 Brevibacillus sp. SIMBA_040 | reverse complement strand
AGTACGGCGTGACGGCCGACGAGGCGCATCGATTCGGATTGCCGTGCGGCGGTACGCTCGAACTGGTTGTCGAGCCGCTGACCGAAGCGTCGACGCTGGCGGAAGTGCTGGATGCGACATCGGCTGGCAAAACAGTGCGGCGCACGCTCGATATTGTTACCGGCGAAGCGACGCTTCACGAGGCATCGGTTCTGGCTGGCACATCGTTCGATGGACGCTATCTGGAATCTGTTTTCGGACCGAGGTTGAGGCTGGTCCTGATCGGGGCCGGGC
>NZ_JAWRXI010000181.1:0-273 GCF_046535075.1 Brevibacillus sp. SIMBA_040 | reverse complement strand
CGTTATTAAAAAATCCGATCTTCATGAAAATACCTGGTCTCCATTCCGGGAGAAGTACCCTAATGGAAATACTGAAACTACTTTGAGTGAAATTATTGATTATACGGTCGCATTAAGCGATAATAATCTTTGTGATGTTCTGATAAAACTTGCCGGAGGTACTCAAGCTATTCAGAAATTTATAGATTCTAAAGGAGTAAAAGACTTCCAGATCAAATATACTGAACATGACATGGCAGTTAATGATTGGAAAGCATTGTATGAAAATTACAG
>NZ_JAWRXI010000061.1:0-453 GCF_046535075.1 Brevibacillus sp. SIMBA_040 | reverse complement strand
TAAAATGTACCCTTTGTAAAGGACACTTTTAAAAAGTCTAGGCAGCTCCAAGAAGATGATCTCTGTATTGAACAGGGGTCATCTTTTTTAAATTCCATTGGTATCTGTAGTGATTGTAGTATGTTATATAGTGTTTAATTTCACGTTTTAGTTCTTCTAGACTCGTACAAGCCTTAATCGAGGCCTCATCTTTAAAATGACCAAAGAACGATTCTTGGGGAGCGTTATCCCAACAGTTTCCTCGTCTTGACATTGATTGGCGTAATTTAAGTTTCTTCACTAATTTCTGAAAATCAGGGTGGGTATAATGCGTTCCTTGGTCGGAGTGGATCAATGCATCTTTTGCCCTCTTAAAGTCGCGATTCTTTTTTAACTTGAGAAGGGTATCTGTGGCTAAGTCCATCGTGATACGGTCTGACACATGGTAAGCTAAGATCTCATTAGTTGACCCAT
>NZ_JAWRXI010000180.1:0-273 GCF_046535075.1 Brevibacillus sp. SIMBA_040 | reverse complement strand
GCAACGGTTCAGGCTGCAGCGACTCGATGCTGAAGCCCTCTAACATTTCCCCGGACAAATCCAGTTCGATTTGTGTTTCAGGTTTTCCGTTCACGCTGATCTTCATCGAATTCATTGAGCCGTTACGGTGGAACATCTCGTATTCCACCCTGACGCTGCCATCCATACTGTTTACATCTCGGGTACTGAGCAGCCCACGAGAGAACAGGCCAATCAAGCCGCACACCATCAGCAACACCAGTAAGTACCAACCGATCCGCTCAAAACGCCAAA
>NZ_JAWRXI010000179.1:0-273 GCF_046535075.1 Brevibacillus sp. SIMBA_040 | reverse complement strand
CGAGGTGGACGCAATCTTCCTCAAGGGCGCCAGTGCCGTGCAACTGGCCCACGCCTTTGCCCTGCGCACGGTGATCGACACCGGCAGCCACCCCGACCCGCTGATCCGCAGCAACAATGGCACGCCGCGCACGCTGGCGGTAGACAGCCACCTGCTTGAGCAGCATCCGCAGGTGGTGCGCACCCTGCTCGGCTCGGTACTGCGCGCCGAACATTGGGCCCACCAGCACCCGGATGAAACCCGCCGCTACCTGGCGCGGGAAACCAACAGCAG
>NZ_JAWRXI010000178.1:0-273 GCF_046535075.1 Brevibacillus sp. SIMBA_040 | reverse complement strand
GCCATCGCCCACAACGCCAACCGATTTCACTGGCTGGAACACCACGAACGCCTGGCTGACCTTGTGGTACCAGTCGGCTTTGCGCAGTTCTTCGATGAAGATGTGGTCGGCACGACGCAGCAGGTCGGCGTATTCCTTCTTCACTTCACCCAGAATGCGCACGCCCAGGCCCGGGCCCGGGAACGGGTGGCGGTAGACCATGTCGTACGGCAGGCCCAGTTCCAGGCCGATCTTGCGCACTTCGTCCTTGAACAGCTCACGCAGCGGCTCGAC
>NZ_JAWRXI010000177.1:0-273 GCF_046535075.1 Brevibacillus sp. SIMBA_040 | reverse complement strand
ACCGCCTCTCGCTGAGACTAATGGATAGGCTCGTATGGCAAAGCTCAAAACCTCCGGGGCCCGTTCAGTGGGCAAGCATCAAACGCGTGCAGCTCAACAGCGGATACGAAATCATTCTCTGGTTCAGCAACGATCCGCATCGCGTTAAAGCGGACAATCGCCGGGTCCTTGAGCCGCATACCGAAGCACACCAAAAGTTTGTAGCGGCCGGCGGTATTCAGCGAGCCGCCGTCTACGGTGATGGCGCGTATCGGCATCGACCAGGCGGATTCT
>NZ_JAWRXI010000176.1:0-273 GCF_046535075.1 Brevibacillus sp. SIMBA_040 | reverse complement strand
CCACAAATAGATCTATTATGGCAGAACCTCCCTGTGTCCGGATTGTTCCTCTTGAAGAACCAATTGCCCTTACAATACTTTCAGTACCAGTCGTTCCTATATTGATCGTATTTGCTCCATTTGTAAAGGAGAGCAAATTGCCACCGGTAGTAACCACTCTATTTCCGGAGAGCGTGCCATTTGAATTATAAATATTAACGGGAAGATTCAATTTTGTCCATACAGTGCCATTGAAATAATAATAACCAACAGCATCTATATTCAAAGCTGTAC
>NZ_JAWRXI010000060.1:0-455 GCF_046535075.1 Brevibacillus sp. SIMBA_040 | reverse complement strand
CGCCGGCGAGCGCTGGCGCTGGTGAGCATGCCCCTGCATCAGGTTGCTGCGCAACCGCGCGAGGCGCGGCTCACCGCGGGCTCGATAGGCGGAAACTGGTGTTTACATGGTTCTATCGCAGGTCGAGAAAAAATTCTTGAGGGACGGTAGACTGAAGTCCCGATCGACGCTGTTGTCGACCGGGATTTTCAGGAACTATGCTAATGGACTCATTCTGCAAGAAGATCACCATGCCGGACGGCACGGTGCTTTCCGGCGCCGCGGCGCGTGAATACCGGCTGTCGCTGTACGACGACGGCGTCGATGAAGTAATCGCGAACGTACACGCGGAGACGGACGCGCGTAATGCTCGTCGTCACGCTGAATACGTGATCGACAAAGCTTCGGCGTCGTCGAAGCGTATCGCCCGCACGCGCACGGGGGAGAAGATCAACTGAACACGCATGCCTGACGTC
>NZ_JAWRXI010000175.1:0-274 GCF_046535075.1 Brevibacillus sp. SIMBA_040 | reverse complement strand
CAAGATTCGGGCCGTACTGCTCCATGCGATCAGCGAGTGCAAAAAAACGGGCAAGCAGCGTCGTCGGTAACGTGACGACTCCCGTCTCCACACGCGCATTGAAGAACTGAATTTCGTACGAGTTAGGTAGCACAGTAACAAATATGTTATGTCGATGCAAGTGGAGCGTTCGGCCGCGACTGCGGATGCAGGCGGCCGGGCGGACGTTCGAAGCGTCGTTACATCTATCGGGGAGGTCGATCAGGAAGGCGGTACCCGACCAGGTTCGGGCGAC
>NZ_JAWRXI010000174.1:0-274 GCF_046535075.1 Brevibacillus sp. SIMBA_040 | reverse complement strand
ATTCTTTCGTGTAAGAAAGACCGTTGAATTTTGCGGAAATACTATCATTTTTTTCAGGTTTTTTAAATTTTGTAACCGAAAAAATATTGTCTGTCTTAAAGTTTATCGAATCTTCGTAAGGACTGTTAAAAGTATGATTATCTAGAAATCCGTTAATTGATGCTTCTTTTTTTTGAGCACAGCTAAAGATAAAACTCATCGAAAAAACAAGTTTTAAAACCTTTGGAAATATCAAATTTCGGATCTCTGTATTATTCATTTATCGTGTAAAAAC
>NZ_JAWRXI010000173.1:0-274 GCF_046535075.1 Brevibacillus sp. SIMBA_040 | reverse complement strand
CAGCATTTGCTTGGCTTTGTCGTACGCGTAATCGAGCTCGGTGCCGTGTGCCTCCATTCCCACGCAATCGATGCAGCGATCGGGTCCGCGGCCGCCGGTCAGTTCCAGCAACGCGTCATGAACGTTGGTCGTTTCGTAGTTTATGGTCAATGCGCCACCACGCGATTCGGCCATTTGCAGACGATCGGGAAAGCGATCAATCGCAATTACTCGTTCCGCGCCGAGTAAATAAGCGCTGCGAATTGCCATCTGCCCGACACCGCCGCAGCCCCAG
>NZ_JAWRXI010000172.1:0-274 GCF_046535075.1 Brevibacillus sp. SIMBA_040 | reverse complement strand
CTGCTACTCCAGCAGCATTATTTAAATGCCCCATGTTTGTTTTAACAGATCCTATTGCACATTTATGAAAGTGATTTTTATTAAAGGCCATATTTAAGGCCTCGATTTCTATTGAATCTCCTAATCTAGTACCTGTTCCATGAGTTTCTATATAAGAAATACTTTCAGGTTCAACCCTAGCAAATTTCATTGCTTTTCTTATACAATCTGCCTGACCTTCTATACTTGGAGCTGTAAAGCCCACTTTATTATTACCATCATTATTGATAGCCCC
>NZ_JAWRXI010000059.1:0-460 GCF_046535075.1 Brevibacillus sp. SIMBA_040 | reverse complement strand
CATCGATCCACTCGATCGGCATGGCCTCGAGTGCTTTTCTTGCCTGCCAGTAGTGTTCGGCAATGACGGCGATCGCGCTTTGCGGTGCACTAAACGCGATCGGGAACGGGACCCGCTCGGGATCGACGAACCCGCGTTGCTCGGACGGATCGACAACCGCGACACCGAGTACCCCAGGCATCGTACGGACTTTCTCGAAGTCATAGCGCGCGAGCTTGCCGCCGTGTACCGGTGCCTGCATGAGCGCCGCATGCACCATGCCAGGCAATTTCACGTCGATGCCGTAAACGGCGCTGCCATGTGCAATCAACGGCTGTTGGACTCGCGGCGGGTTCGCCTTGCCGAGAAACCACCAATCGCGCTGCGGCTTGGGTGCCGGCTCGGCGTCGAGCGAAATCGAACCGGCCATTTCGACCACATCGCCATATGTCAGGCGTTTGCCGGTCGGAGCGTGAGTCAG
>NZ_JAWRXI010000171.1:0-274 GCF_046535075.1 Brevibacillus sp. SIMBA_040 | reverse complement strand
GGAAGTCTGGGTGCTGAGTTTTCTCAATGCCAGCAAGGCTGACTTGATTCTCCCAAGCGGTCAGGGCCTTTCTACGGTCGGACAAGGGGAGCTTTACATTCGGCTTATCGCGGGAATACCCAAATGGTTGATTGCGTGTCGTAATCCGCAGGGTCAGTAGTTCACCCTTGCGTGGAGCGTCCGCAAAGTCGACCCAAATGCGATGCGAGATCGGCGTATGGCTGGGCAGAGGCCACCCGGCCAGCATGGCAAGTGTACGTTGCTGTCCATCCAC
>NZ_JAWRXI010000170.1:0-274 GCF_046535075.1 Brevibacillus sp. SIMBA_040 | reverse complement strand
ATTTATTAGGGTATAAGATATCATCGTCTGCAGTTACTATCGGTACGTCGTATCCCTGAATTATTGTGTAGTAAAGCTTTTTATACGATTTCAAGTTTTCTTCGTGAAAAAAAACCTTAAGACCTCGTCGCCGCAGTCGTTCAATCGCGGCCGGCAACCGGCCACCTATTTTCAGCATGTCACTATTCGCAAGATGGAGATGTACTTCGTATTGGACTCCACGTTGAGCAAACAGCGATTCCAGCGTGAGGAAGGCGGTATTAATGCGCTTGTG
>NZ_JAWRXI010000169.1:0-274 GCF_046535075.1 Brevibacillus sp. SIMBA_040 | reverse complement strand
CGGGTTGAAGTTTGCCTTTAAGAACTTAACGAATTTTTCATAGCATTCTTGATATATCTTAATCTCTTCGGTGATGCTGCCAACTTACTGATTTAGTGTATGATGGTGTTTTTGAGGTGCTCCAGTGGCTTCTGTTTCTATCAGCTGTCCCTCCTGTTCAGCTACTGACGGGGTGGTGCGTAACGGCAAAAGCACCGCCGGACATCAGCGCTATCTCTGCTCTCACTGCCGTAAAACATGGCAACTGCAGTTCACTTACACCGCTTCTCAACCC
>NZ_JAWRXI010000011.1:0-199267 GCF_046535075.1 Brevibacillus sp. SIMBA_040 | reverse complement strand
GCAAGGCTTTTTTCATTTTCGGAAATGGTCTGCACTTTTCGGTTGCCAAAGAGTGTACTTTTATTTTGCCAAACACACACAAGTTCTAATTAAGACTAACGATGTGACGTCAAATGAACTTTAGATTTAATGTGGTTTTTATATGACAAGACTTTTAGATCCGACAGATGATGCCAATCTTCTTTTTTCGTTAGCAGAAATTCTTGATTTCCCTGCAGTTGATATCAGAAGGTATTTTACATCGAACATGGGCATTCTGAGAGAGGTTTCAGAAGTTGTAAATATTGATATTAGCCATTTTTTCAACTATGTTGCAAGGAAAAATGAGGTGTCGAGGTTCAATTTTGCAGATGTCTTTTTTGAAAATGTTACCCTTTCTACTCCAAATTTCTTAGCACTCTTTTCATCTCAATTGACTTGGACTCCCTAGAGCCAAGTTTTTTCTTTATTCTAAACATAGTTATAGTATTTAGGGAATAGATGGATAATTAGACCTATATATGCAAATCACTACATTTCTGAGGTGAACCAATGAACGGACAAAAATCAACAACAGTTGCTTGTTTACTTGCCATTTTTCTTGGGGGATTTGGAGCCCATTTATTTTATGTTGGAAAATACAAAAGAGCTGTTCTTTATCTGGTTTTTTTCTGGACTTATATCCCTGTTTTTCTTGGATGGATAGATCTGTTCTTTATTCCCAAATGGATGCGTCAATGGGAAGTAAAACAGCCAACACCTTATCAGGCTTTTACAAAACGGGAAACAAAGAAGCTTGTAGTAAGTCAGGGCGAACAATCGCGAAGATATGAATCTCCTCAAATAACGCCAGAGAAAAAAACAGCACTTTATTATAAAGAAACCTCAGTCATATTAGAAAAGTATGCTCACCTGAAGACCCCTGGGCATGTTTTAGCCGGAATCGAAAGTGTCTTACATCCTAACAAAAAGCAATATGAATCTGATTATGGGATTACAATTACTGTTTCATATTCAAGGGATTCAGACGATTTTCTAAAGGATTCCATTCGCTTTGCCCAAGAAGGTGGTAAGCAGTCCCCGTTTCAGCCTTTGCAAATGTATTGGACTACATTTGATAAATTAGATGCTAAGCAGAAAGGTTGGTACTTTTATTGGAGAAGTCAAGCTCTAAACGGGAATTATTTAGAAACAGATTTAAGCTATTTAATCCTATTTACTTATGAACTTATCAATTACTCCTTCAATCAAAATGCAGCATTTAACGTTTCCATGATGGTACGCCTATACGAAGAGTACAAAGACAGAATGCCTGGTTGCAAAACCTATCTGAGCGATTGGATTCATGATTTTCTACTCGAATTGGACGAAGTAGGGCTAGCAAGTGAATGGGGCTTTCAATCAACTATGAGAAGCCACACCTTATTCGATAAGATTAAGGAAAAAGAAGATAACCTTGAGTCAATCTCCATTACTCTATGGAAACCTTTTATTACGGGCTATCGAGAAACAGAATTCTTTAGACCAAACAAAAACAAAATTTATAAGGTCTTTAAGGAGAGTGTTCCATTACTTCAGAGGCTACTACAAAATGATGGGGTATCTGTAAGTAACAAATGGTTTGAGCAAATAAAAGGAACACAGAGACTTTATCTCTATAGAAGTGCGGTTATAGGAAGAAATATTGAAGGAAGAGAAAAAAAGATTGAAACAGTTGAGAGGCAATTTAATAGTGAAAAAATTCTTCATTAAAATAAGGACAGCATGGTGATGAGTTGGTGTTAAACTGGTGATAAAGTATAGCACCAATCAACCGAAATCACCTTATTACAATGACGTGCGGACGAGGGAAACCTATTTATATCAAGGTTTCAGCGGATTATAACAGATTGAATCGTAAGGCTACATTGACCCGCATACGGGGCATGTGGAGAGTGTGGCGTTGCTGATGAGATGTGAGACAGGTATCTAAGCGCTTTATAAATAAGGATTTATGCAAAGAACCCGAGTAATTGTCATATCAATAACTCGGGTTTTTAAGCTTCTTTGCGATTTTTTGCTGGCCCCATTCATTACACTAGAACAAAAGGGAATTGTACAGAAGATCCATACAATTCCCTTTTGCCTTATTTCAATTGGTTGATATCTACCTGCTTTGCTTTCATCAATTCAGCGACAATCTCTTGTTGCTGCGGAATCTCTTCTAAAAACGTTACCTCATAGCACATATCGTTCTCTACCCAAAAATAACTGATCTGGTCAGCCTCATCTGCCGAGCTGTATCGTCCATCTTGTTTATATTTTTCTGTTTTGAATACTTCTTTCCCCGCTATTTGCAAAGGAGTCGTTTTCACGTTGTTATATTCGGGTTTGAGGACCTCGTAACTATATGTACCCGTCTTTTTGAGCTCTTGATAGATGCTGGTGTCTTTCATTTGATCAAAATAGAAGCTTTCTTTCCATTTTCCTGGCTTATTGGTTCTTTCATATGTTAGTAAGAACGATTTAGATATACGTTCCGTATCCCTGTAGTAAAACTCGGCTTTTGCCGATTTAAATGTCCCAAGCAGTTCCATGGGAAGCTTTGGAGCAAATCCGAGCTTATCTTGAACGGCGCGCAAGTCTTCTGTGTCATAGACGGATGATTTGCCATGTGCTTTGGCAACATCGTTTTTGTATCGTTTCAACATGTCCTTGTCGGGGAATTTCATAGTGGAAATCACGTCTATCGCTTCTTGAGAATTATCCCAATCCCCGAGCTTATAACGAAGACCTTGTTCCTCCCAGTAATAGTTAGTCAGCGAGTCTGATACCCGGGTTAGCTTTAAGATGTTCCTTCCCATTAGATTCAGGGTTTCTTTCTGGATTCCTGAAGACTGTTGATTATCCCACAATGCGTCGCCAAAATCAGCTTCAACAGGAGTAATCAGTAGATTATACAAGCTGTGGCTATTTCCTATATATCTATTGAATTTGATATCCACCTTGGATAACTTTTTATCTTCTAGATATAGAGTAACAGAATCAAAACGTAACTCTGAAAAGTTAGGTACTTTAAACGGAATAGGCGATACCTTTACCGCTTTTTCCAAGTCTCCATAGGTACGATAGGAGGAATCGAAGAGAATGTGTTCGTCTCCTGCCTGGACAACGTTTGCGGAGCTGCTTGTCGGAACCGGTGTGGCAGCATTGGTTAACGTCGCGACCCCTAGACTGGCCACACAGACAACCGCTAGTACCGAAAATTTGTATGATCCCTTTCTAAATGCTTTAATCATAGTAATTCTCCTCGTCATTTCATTTTTGTTCGTCGTTCCCCAAAAATACAGCAGCTGGGGCTGATCCGATTTGGTCGCAAACCGCTTCAGGAAATCAATCATGGTCAAGCCATAAGGCGTCGCTTCATGCTCTCCGAGAGTCTCCAGGACGTAGGCATCACATGCGATCTCCCTGGACGCTTTCATTCTTTTCATACATATCCACACGATCGGGTTCATCCAGTGTATCATCAAGACAAAACTGCTGAGCGTATTCCACCACATATCTTTTCTTTTATAATGGGCCAGTTCATGTGACAAAATATGCAGCAGTTGAGAAGCGGGCAATTCTTTCGCGACCGCTTCGGGTATAAAGATCCACGGATGAATCAATCCAGAAATAAACGGGCTCTTTGCATAGTCGCCTGTGTAAAGCGAGATTGGTTTTTTTATACCGAATTTCCTTTGACACTCATCCATGACAGACAAAATCCGAGGGTCTGTTACCGGAGTGAGCGTTCTGCGTCGCTTTCTCAGCCTAAATAGGTAGGAAAACAAGTAGGTAATGAACGCTACCACTCCGGCCAACCAGATCGCCGATACGATTTGTACACCGAACGCATATCGAACTTGCGAGGAATGGAGTGTTTGTTTTTCGTCCCGCAGCGCGGTTATTTCAGGTTGCGCATGATTTTTTTCGGGCGTCATGCTATGATCATTTTGTGGTATTTTATTCTCTTCGCTGTTTCGAGAGATATCATGTGAGGGGCTGTATCCTTCAACATGAATCATCGAAACAGCATTTTTATATGTGTGGCAACATTAAATATGCTTGCGGGGCTGCTTGGGAAATCAGGCAAAAGCAGCCTGACTAACACAATCAGCCACAGCGCATGCTGAAGGCGGGCACTCAGATGACGGTGAAACAATCTTTGAATAACCATCACAAGTAGGGCAACTGCGCTCGCCGCTAGCGTGGAATAGAAAAACCATAAAAAAACGTTGCACAGGATCTCCATGTTTTTTTCCCTCACCGATGACTCTGGCAATTTGCAGCCTCTGTCGTTATCGTTTTTCTCCCTTTTTTTCTTCCAGTACCTTCTGTAGCTGCTCAATCTCCTTTTCGGACCAATCTCCATCTTCCAAGAAGTTGGTTACCATTAGCTTTGCCGCGCCGCCAAATACTCTGTTTACAAAGGATTTGCTTTCCGCTTTGACGCAATCTTCTTCGGAAACGGCCGGGAAGTACAGATAGCTTCTCCCCGCCCTCTCGAATCTGATTGCCTTCTTTTTCACAAGCCTGTTCAGAAAGGTGCGCACTGTCTGATCGCTCCACTCGATTTCAGCCGGTAGCTGAGCTGCGATTTCCTCAGCGGTTTTCGGATATTGCTTCCAAATGACCTTCATTATTTCCCACTCGGATTCGGATATTCTCGGAATAGTGGACATATTCTTCACCTCCTGTTGCTATAAAATTTGAATTTACAAATGTAAATTAAATATGCAAGTTGGATTTTACAAGTGTAATATTAATTTGTCAAGGAGTTCAGCGTCCGTTATTTTCGCAGATCATACTGAAATGGAACACTCCAAACAGAATGAGCAGGATACCGACAAAGGACGGGAATCTTCGGCCTGAATAACGGCGATGCCAAGAATGATCGCCCCGATCAGCCGAAAGCTCTGGAAGTTTCGGGACCTTCTTCCGAAATACGAGAGGGCAAAACGAACAAAGAATAACTTTGCCGTCCCATTTAGAGACGAAACGGCAGGTACTATCGTATCGTAGTAACACAAAAGGGTGAAAAAGCACCGAAATAGAACAGGGTATATTTTGTACACTGAAGCGAGGAGTGAAGTGTATGTTTTGGAAACGAAACAAAAAGGAACAGGAAGTTGAGCCTGTACCCGATCTCTCGTCGAACATCTATACCGTATCTGAAGAGGACTTATCGCCAGGCTTCGAAGAGGTTTATGTTCCTTTTCTTACGATTACGCTTGATGGAGAAGATGTACTTGTCTTTGCCAGGTTTATTGACGGAACAACAATGCTCTCACTTGAGGAGGCATCCGATGACGTAATCCAGTATGTGGAGAAGAGGTATGCTCAGGGACGATTAGCTTACCGTCGTATATTATGCGACAGTCTATCATCAGAAGAAGAGCAAGCGCTGGATCGCATCGAGCAGCAGCTGCAGCGGTGGATTCTGAAGAAGGATTGACTGGGGCAGGAGGAGCCGGATGAAGAAGAAAAGGAGAAACGGGCAGCCGGAGGCATGGATGGTGGATCAAGTATTTCAGCGTGATCCGTTCTCTAAACGCTTGCTAGAGGCCAGCAAAGCAAGCATGGTGTTTGCGATTTTCCTTTATGTTGTGTTGCTGGTGATTGAACTGCTGGGTTTTATAGGGTCGTGGAATTTCAACGCTTTTTTGGAGATTCAGTTTGCTACATTATTGATTTGCTTTGGTGTTTTTAGTTTGAGTGTTATTCTCGGTTTTCGGCGTTGTAAAAAGGGTGCCCTTGAACCAGAACAAATGCGTTTTGAGGGTGGGTTACTGAGATTTCGTCTCGGGGGAAAAGACGTAGAGCTGACGAAAAGCAGTATTTTGGGAGTGAACCAGCACTATTTTCGAAACCGCCACGGGAATATCCTTAGGTGGTTAGCAGTATACGATGTTCGAACTTCTGAGGGAGTCTACCGAATTGATTTGACATGCTATGAGAGAGACAACGGGGCAGGAAATTGGCTGGTGCACTGTAATGGGATGCGCAATGCGGAAAAGGTTCGCGAGTGGGAGGCAGCGAAGCAAGCGTTTCTTGCCTCGGATCGGGTGGCTTTCGGTACGAAGCTGGAGCGTATTGTTTTTGAGCAGCAGCCGCCCGCGATCACGCTGGGAAAAAGGCAGCTCGATTTATCGGCAGTCAGCCGTATTGTTGTTGATCCAACAGTTAGCGGGCAAGGGTCTTCCAATATGTATATTTCATTTATGCAGTCGAACGATAAAGAAAAGGCAATCGCATCCTTGCCCTGTCGCGTCGTTGCAGACCAATGGGACTCGTTTCTGCAGCATTTGTTTGCGATAGCGAAACGCGTCCATATACCGGTGGAGTTGAGAACAGAGGAACGGCGGGATGTGTCTCAAGTTCCATCCTGGTGGTGATAGGGGACGGGGCATGCGGAGTACCATGTCTTACTCACTAGGAAATAACATGCTCGAAGGGAGAAAATAACATGACACATAGTGATAGCAACCATGTAAAGGAATTATTGCAGGAACAACGTGAAGGACTACTCAAGACATTGAAGGCCCGTTTCGAGAAAAACATGAATCGCCATCAAGAACTTGAATGGGCAAGCATACAAGCAAAACTCGAAGCTCATACCGAAAAGCTGTGGTCGCTCCATGAAATGGAGAAAACTGGCGGTGAGCCGGATGTTGTTGATCATGACAATAAGACGGATGAATACATTTTTTACGATTGTTCAGCGGAAAGTCCGAAAGGGCGCAGAAGTGTTTGTTACGACCGTGAAGCGCTGGAGTCAAGGAAAGAGCATAAGCCACAAAATAATGCGATTGAAATGGCAGCGGCCATGGGCATTGAGCTTTTAACAGAAGAACAATACCGTGAACTACAGAAACTTGGCAATTTCGATTTGAAAACGTCGAGCTGGGTGAAAACGCCCGCTAGTATTCGAAAACTTGGCGGAGCCATCTTTTGCGATCGTCGCTATGACACTGTCTTCATGTACCACAATGGAGCTGAATCCTACTATGCCGCAAGAGGGTTCCGCGGCTCGCTAAGGGTCTAAATGAAGTCGTCTATTTTTCGTAACCCACATATGTGAACAGATGCTCACAGTCCTCTCTTTATACAAGAGAGGCTTTTTTGTTTGGACTCGTCGCAAAATGATAAGCTATATGTCGCAAACTTTCATTGAAAAGAAGACGAATCTATATAAAATAGAGAATGAAAGTCATTATCATCAAACAAATAAGAGGGGGATATGTAAGTGAAGAGAAACTACATAACAGCTCAATTAACAACAGGACTCATTTGTTTCATGCTCCTGCTGGCGGCATGCAGCTCGGGAGGAAATAGCGTCAATACGTCAAGCAGCACTGCTCCGCCACCTCCTCCGACGACTGAGGTCCAGGCCACTCCAAATCTTGAAGGAGATAGTGCTTTTCCAGTGACCATTGCGCATAAGAAGGGTGAATATACACTAGAGAAAAAGCCTGAGGTCATTGCAGTGCTAGATACCAAATTCGTCGATCAATTGGTTGCGCTAAAGGAGCAGCCGGCTGGAAGTGTGACTGCCGCTGGCTCAGATAAGGATTTTCCAGCGTATTTGAGTGATCGGCTAGGCGACGTGAAGGTACTGGGAACGAGAGATGAACCGAACCTGGAAGCGCTGGTGCAATTGAATCCGGATTTGATACTCATGACGGACTTTCAAGAAAAGGTTTATGACAATGTAAGCAAAATCGCACCGACGCTTGTGCTTGATTTTAATGAAGATTGGCGTGTGACGTTGAACACCATGGGCAAAATCATGGGCAAGCAAAAAGAGGCACAGGATGTCCAGCAAGCCTATGAAAATAAAGTTTCCAAGCTCAAGGAGCAAATTGCTGCCAAGCTGGGTAGTGATACAGTAGCTCTAATTCGCCCTAGAAAAGAAGGGATACGTATACATACCCCCAAGCATCGTACGGGGGCCATTCTTTATAACGACTTGGGCTTGAATACTCCTCCATCTGTTGCAAAGGTTGATGACACAGCGTACGAAATCTCGCTGGAAGCCATTGGAGAGGTTGGTGCCGATCATTATTTCTTGTTATCAGATGATATGTTTGCAGCGGATGTAGAAAATCTGGAAAGTACGAAAACGTGGAAATCCCTAGAGGCGGTAAAGAACAATCGGGTTTACAAGGTGGACTCGACGTTATGGATTGCCTATTATGGACCAATTGCCATCGACATGATTGCCAGCCAAGTTGCAGAAGCCTTGTTGGGACAGCGATAGGGTATGCATTCATTTCTATTGTCAGATGACTGGAAAAAGCTTATGGAGGATTACCATTTGACTATGGGAGAGGTTTCGCAGCAAAGCATAGAGGTGCAGACCTTAAGCGAGCTAATGAATGAGGAGAAATGCAGGGCGTATGTAGAATGGCTAATGGAGCATATCGGGTCTGGAAGCGTTAGGGTAGCATCCTCCATGCTAGTAAAAAGGGTAGCCAATCTGCTAGTCGCTCCAGTGCTCAGCGCCGCGACCTATTACAATAACGGAATCGGGATTCGTCCTGAGCATTGTCATCTATTTCATTTGGCTGCTCCGTCTGCTGATTCCGCTTTTCCGTATATGGTATTGTCTGATGCGCGGGTTACAGTGCCTGAAGAGAGTAGTAGAGAATCGTGGCGAGCAGGAATCGTAAAAGAATTGTTCGCAGATTGCCTGACGCCATTCCTAAAAACCGTAGCTGCAGTGGGCTCGGTATCAAAGGAGACACTGTGGGAGAATGTTATGGTGCGCATCGCGCCTGTATATAGCTACGACGAAGAGCAGGATGAAGCAACATGCCAGCGGATGCGGGACGATTTCTCTTTTCTTGCAATGAACGCTCCGGGAGAGCTGTTTGGCATGAGCAAAAATCCGCTTGCCTCGTTTGCAGAGAAAGGACAAGACGGCTGTTTCACCGGACGTAGCAGGCGTCTGACTTGCTGCCTCTACTATCAAATGGCACCAGAATATTGTTTGAAATGTCCAAAGCAGTAAATGCTGATTTCACAGATAAAAGGTCATGACAATCCAGGTTGCAATAGCGACACTACAACTAGATCGGGTAAGGGACTGCCAACATCGAAACATACGTTAATTAGCGCAGGAATTTGGACTCTAAGAACGCCTTGAAATACGAAGAAACACCGTTCATGTATCTAATCTGTTTTCGAACCCCCGCTCTCCAGATCGAGGGTTCGATCGCGTTGCGTCAGGATGCCGAAGCCTTTGGGCGCGCAAAACAGATATTTGCTGGTCCGCCATCGATGTTCGGCCAAGCAGTGGTAGGCGTCTCGTACTAAAGTGAAGCGAGTACGCGTTTGATGATCGCCTTTACGAACTGGTCGTCGATCGGTTCGCGTGAGAACCAGCGGCGGTAGAAGAGTGGCCCCAGCAGGGCTGCGACGATAGTTGACACGTCGGCGTGTGCCGACAGCTCGCCTCTGCCTACCGCGCGCTGTAGGACCTCTCGCAAGGGGGCGGCATGTCCGCGCTGAATCCGACTGTGGATTTCCGCGAACTCCGGATTGCGCTCGGCTGTGTCGACGATTGACGGCAGGACGAAGGACCAATTCGCCGTCGGTAGCAGGTGCGCGATTTCCACCAGGATAGCCGTGATGTCACCTTCGAGTGAGCCGGTGTCGGGCGTTTCCTGCTCGGCGATCATCTGTGAACAGGCGTCGATCACCAGTGCTTCACGCGTCGGCCAGTGGCGGTAGATGGTCGTCTTCGCGACCCCGGAACGACGCGCCACCTCGTCGACGGAGAAGCTAGCCACACCCCCTTCGCTAAGCAGTTCAAACGCAGTGGTCAGGATGGCATGTCGTGAACGCTCGACGCGTCTATTCAAATTGGCCGACGGCACACGTTCAGATTTCTTAGACGAAGTCACCATCTTCCCTCCAATATAAAGGTACTTAGACTTGGATTCGTTGCCTTAAAATAAAAAGTCCTTCACATTATACCATGAGAGCATCCTTGGCGCCGGGGATTTCGGTTTGCCATTTACAGCACTCCTTGTTTGTGCTTCAGTGAGGCAACGAAGCATTTTCGAGCACCATTTTTGTTAGTCGTACGGTCACTTGTATTCTCCAAGTCAATATGATACGATACGATACGGTATCGTATCGTTTTATTATTGAAAGGATGATGTCTCATGAATTTCGCTTCTGTACGCATAATTACTGACGACTTGGATCGACTCGTCGTGTTCTATGAGAAAGTCACGGGTGTTTTGGCGAAGCGCCCCGTGCCTGTCTTCGCTGAGTTCGTTCTGCCATCGTGTACCCTGGCGATCGGCCACTCCCAGACGGTGCAACTGTTCGGCGCCGGTTCCGCGCGCGCGGCCGACAACCACACCGTCATCATCGAGTTTCGCGTCCACGACGTCGATGCCGAGTATACGCGCTTGAAGCCGCTTGTCGACGAGTGGGTACAGGAACCGACCACGATGCCATGGGGGAACCGCTCTGTACTGTTTCGCGACCCCGACGGCAACCTCGTCAACCTCTTCGCTCCGGTTACCGAGGAAGCGATCGAGCGGTTCAGCGGCAGGTCTTAACGGACAGCGTTCCTGCGCTTAGAGTAATGGAGGGGAGTTTTCTAGTCTTGGTCCGCCGCGGATTCGTCCGTTTGGATTGGTTCTTATGGTCCTACAGGCATTAATCGTATTTTAGACGAGGTAGCTCACTATTTGCTTTATTCCTAAAACAAGGACCCGAGTGATTGCCAGTTCAATCATTCGGGTCTTTACGCGCTTGCCCGCCCTATTCCCATTCCCACCTCTTATGTTTTAATAAAAGAAGAAATTTTAGTTCGAGCATGACGGAAGAGGGATAACATGAAGCGTCTAACGATTGGCTTGTTTGCTCATGTGGATGCGGGCAAGACGACTTTCGCAGAACAGCTCTTATACCATACGAACAGCATCCGGTCGCGGGGCAGGGTGGATCATCAGGATGCATTTCTGGACAGCCACGACATCGAACGGGCAAGGGGTATTACCGTATTCGCCGATCAGGCGGTTATGCACTATAAGGGCGACGTTTATTATTTAATCGACACCCCAGGTCACGTCGATTTTTCCTCCGAGATGGAGCGGGCGATGGGGGTAATGGACTACGCGATCGTGATTGTCAGTGCAGTAGAAGGTGTCCAAGGTCATACCGAAACCGTCTGGCAGCTGCTGCGCAAGCATCGGATTCCGACGTTCTTTTTCATCAACAAAACGGATCGAACAGGCGCGGATGCAAACAGGACAGAGGAGGAGATTCGTCGTCAGTTGACCGGGGATGTCTGTTCCATCACGGAAGGCTTTGCGGGCGGTATCGTCGGTGAGGGGCTACGGGAGATGCTGGCGGAGCGAGACGAGTCTTTGCTGGAAGCCTTTCTGGAGGGGATGGATGACCCCACTTTTTGGCTGGGTGCCTTGCAGGAAAATATACGAGAGGGTCGTCTCTTCCCTTGCGCCTCTGGCTCGGCACTGCAGGATGAGGGCGTTGCTGAATTCCTGGATCAGCTGCACTTGTTGACGATGGTGTCTTATGATGAGAAGGCTCCGTTTGGTGGACGCATTTATAAAATTCGGTATGCCGCAAACGGTTTGAGGCAAACGTTCATCAAAGCGTTGAGCGGCATGCTAAAGGTCCGAGATCAGCTCAGCTATGAAAGTGGAGGAAATCAATACGAAGAGAAAATTACACAAATCTTATCGATTAACGGCAGCAAAACGCAGTCGGTTGAACAAGTGGCAGCTGGCGATCTGTTTGCAGTCGTCGGTTTGTCTGAGGCCGAGGCTGGACAAGGCGTGGGGCATTACGCAGACAAGTTTGCTTACGAGACTGAGCCAACGCTACAGTCGAGGGTTCAATTCGATAGCTCCCTTCATGTACAGCAGGTGCTCGGTGCATTTCGCATTCTGAATGCGGAGGATCCGTCTCTGAATCTGGTGTGGGATGAGAATCTGCAGGAAATTCACATTCGCGTCATGGGTCTGATCCAGTTAGAAGTGCTGGAGCAGATCGTGCAGGAGCGCTTTGGTTTCGCTGTTTCTTTCGGCCAACCGGAAATCTTGTATAAAGAGACGATACGATCTGCTGTGACGGGATATGGACACTTCGAACCGCTCAGGCATTATGCGGAGGTGCACCTTTTGCTTGAACCGGGGGATCGAGGTAGCGGGATTCACTTCGCTAGCGTATGTCATCCGGATGACCTAAGCTATAACTATCAAAATCTGGTCGGCTCTCATCTCTATGAGCGCGAGCATCACGGGCTGCTAACAGGCATGCCGGTCACCGATATGAAGATCACGCTGCTAAAAGGTGCTGCGCATAAAGAACATACTCATGGGGGCGACTTCCGTGAGGCCGCCTTCCGCGCGCTACGACAGGGGCTGGAAAAAGCGGATAACATGCTGTTGGAACCGTACTATGACTTCAAAATCAAGGTGGGGATCGAGCAGATCGGAAGGGTGCTGTCTGATATTCAGCGCTTCGCAGGCACGTTTGAGCCACCGCAGACATCGGATACCCATGCGGTCATTACGGGAAGGGTGCCTGTGTCCACATTCATGAACTACAGCACCGAGTTCGCTTCCTTCACGCATGGACGAGGCAGCATCCGCTGCGTGTTTGGCGGCTACGATCTTTGCCATAATGCGGAGGAAGTGATGGAGAGGAAAGGCTACAACAAGGATGCAGATCCGCTCTATACTTCCTCTTCGATCTTCTGTGCCAAAGGGGCCGGCTACTCGGTGCCGTGGGACGAGGCGGAAGCCAAGATGCATCTGTTATAAGCGGAACTGGAGTTAAGCTTTTTAGAGCAGCCTAGTAGTGTAGGCTGCTCTCTCGCTTTGTGGATTTCTCCAGCTATGATACGATAGTCCAAGAGTATCTCCCTACCGATTCGAGTAAAACCTCCAAAAAAGAGGGGAGTATGAAACCATGAATGTAGAAACGGTTATGCAGGAGCTTGAAGCTCTGGGCAAGGAACGAACAAAGAAAATATACGTATCCAATGGTGCGCACGAACCACTTTTTGGGGTGGCGACTGGCCAGATGAAACCGATCGCGAAGAAAATAAAAATCAATCAACCGTTGGCTGAGCAGCTTTACGCTACAGGGAACTACGACGCCATGTACTTTGCCGGCATTATTGCAGACCCAAAAGCGATGACAGAGGCGGATTTTGAGCGTTGGATAGATGCAGCTTATTTTTACATGCTGTCCGATTATGTGGTTGCCGTAACCTTGGCAGAAGCAGATATTGCTCAAGAGGTTGCTGATAAATGGATCGCCAGTGGCGAAGAGCTGAGAATGTCAGCTGGTTGGAGCTGTTACTGCTGGCTTTTGGGCAATCGTAAGGACAGTGAATTTTCGGAAAGCAAAATTGCTGGTATGCTTGAGACGGTAAAAAATACGATTCACGAAGCTCCTGAGCGAGCGAAATATGCGATGAATAATTTCATTTACACCGTGGCTGTATCCTATATGCCGCTCCATGATAAGGCGGTCGAGACCGCAAAGGAAGTAGGTCCGGTAGAGGTCAAGCAAAATAATGGAAAAAGCAAGTTCCTGCTCGCTTCTGAAAATATTCAAAAGGCAGTAGATAAAAACCAGCTTGGCTTCAAACGCAAATATGTAAGGTGTTAAACGACGATTGATAGATATGAATACCTAAGCGCCATCATAGGCTGCTAAGAAAATGGAGTGCTCGAACCCGTCTGGGTCAGCGCTCTTTTTTTACGGAGCAGATGGATTTGCATGGATGAAACCCATACGAACAGCATTCGGTCGCGGGGCAGGAGGGATAATCAAGATGCTTTTCTGGACAGCCACAACATCGAATGGGAAAGGGGTATTACAGCATTCGCAGATCAGGCGGTTATGCACTATTTTTACCGTAATGCTATCGTCACTTAACAAATGGTATACTGAGATATAAACCTAAATACATATGCGAAGAGGTTATACACGGATTAGGCTGCTGAACAGGCGGATGGGCATAAATTTGCTAACCTAATTAGGAGGAAATAAATGTAATGAATGACATACATCAGTTTGCACTCCCGATCGGTGTCATCGGAGAGAGAATTCGCTCAAAAAGAAAAGAGTCGAATTTGACCGTGGACGAGGTTGCAGAGAAAATTGGGTTAAGCCAGAGTATGGTTTCCCAACTGGAAAGAGGAAAAGCCAAGCCTTCCCTGGATACGTTGTGGAAATTAAGCATCATTTTCGATGTATCCCTTTCCTATTTTTTTGAGGGAATCAAGAAAAACTCTGTTTTCTTCTCCAGACGGGAAGAGCAAGAGATTCTAACAATGAGGCATCCGAATGTTAAATATAGAGTGCTGGCTCCATTAACGGGTACAAAGCTTGAGTTTTTTGAAATTACCGTCAGCCCTGATCGCGGGGAAGAAGTCCCGCTGCTGCCCCACCAAGGGGAGGAAGGCGGTATCGTTTTGCAAGGAGAAATAGAGGTCACAATCGGCGATGAAAAATACGTATTGAAGCAAGGCGACAGTATTTATTTCGATAGCACCAAGCCCCATGCATTTCGGAATCCGGGAAAAGATCCCGCAGTTGCCATCTGGACGGGAACGCCGTGGGGACCGGTAGATGAAAGCTGATGTGTGATATGGCCGAGCATGAACAAAAATGGGTATGTACCCCTCGTGGTGATGAGGAAGTCTGTCTGAAAGGATAGGCTTACCGTTGTCGGCCACGAGGGTTTTTTGTTGCCGTGAAGCAGACAGTGACTCGCTCAAATTGGGAAAAGTAACGATATAATTAGCTGAATAAAGAGAATATAAATATACGTTATAAAAAATTAATCATATTAATTTTTATCTTGATTTACACAATGGAATTGTTATTATATTAAATGTAATTAATTTTTTGACAATGAAAGGAGCCGCATCTCCGAAAGAGAGAACAACTTTTTGTAGGAAGATCAAACGATCATAAGGGAGGTTAACTAAATGGAGTACGGTATTCTGTCGCTCATACCACCGCTAGTAGCCATTGTCTTTGCTCTGAAAACGAAGCAGACCTTATTGTCCTTATTTGCAGGTGTTTGGGTGGGCGCTACGATCCTCCATGCGTGGAATCCGATTGAAGGGCTCATCCGAGTTATTTCCGACTTCGTGGTCCCATCTGTCAGTGATAAGGGAAACGCATCGCTGCTCATTCTCGTTTGCCTTGCCGGGGGATTTATCTACAGCTTGAAAGTTTCGGGAGCAGCCGAATCGTTTGCCAGGATTATTACCAAAAAAATTAACACCAAGAAAAAAGCTCAACTGATGACGTGGGCATGCGCGTTTTTGTTTTCCTATACAGAACCCATTCTGATTTTAGGAACGGTGATGCGGCCCATCACAGACAAGGTAAAAGTCGCACGGGTAAAGCTGGCATACATTCTCCATTCGATGGGCGGACCGCTTGCTTCCTTTTCTCCCATCAGTAGCTATGGACCCTTTATCATAGGGTTGATTGCTCCTCAGCTTGTCGCTCTCCAGTTAAGCGACAATCCATGGTCGGTTTACCTTGATATGTTCGCCTTTAATTTGTACGGATTGTTTGCGATGCTTACGGTTACCTTTGTTGTGCTCACCGGTTTTGATATTGGCGGAATGTACAAAGCCCAAAAAAGGGCTGATGAGACTGGGGAATTGATTGGGGAAAATGATATCCCGATGGTCTCAGAAAAAGAGGAAAATCCGCTGCCTCCCGACTATCGTCCTAGCTTGTGGAATTTCCTCGTTCCTATGTGTCTTCTTTTTGTCGGAATATTCTTTGTTATTTTTTGGACGGGCGAGGTTGGTAAGAACGGTTTTGTAGGCGCTTTCTTGAATGGAGACATTGTTACTGCTATTTCCGTCGGTTTTTTGGCAGGAGCTGTTGGGGCGTCCACGATGGCGATAGTGACTCGTTTGCGAACCTTTCAGCAATCTGTAGATGATTGGGTAAAAGGGGTCAAACAGATGATGAATGTCCCACTGATCCTGGTCATGGTATGGTCGATCGGCTCTGTCACTAGCAAAATGGGTGTGGGTGTATACATTACCCAGCTTATTGATGGATTTTTACCTGTCAGTATTGTTCCTGCCTGCATTTTTGTGATTGGAGCTCTCATTTCGTTTGCGACCGGAAGCTCGTGGGGAGTTTGGGCCATTCTCATGCCGATTGCCATTCCTATGGCACACAGCCTTGATTTGTCGCTTCCGTTAGTTATCGGCGCGGTGATCAGCAGCGGCCTGTTTGGAAACCACTGCTCGCCAATTGCGGATACTACCGTCATGACCGCAACAGCAGCCGCATGCGACAACATCGAGCACGTCCGTACACAATTGCCTTATGCGCTCATTATTGCAGCGACAACCGTCTGCGGATTTTTGATCGGAGGAATGACAGGCCAAGCCATTCCGAGTCTGTTCGGACAGGCTGTTTTGATCGTCATTGTATTCTGGATCTTGAACAAAAAAGTGAGAAAGAAGGCAAGAGTAAAGCAAAGCGTTGGAACGATAGTGTAAGACGGAATGGAACGAAATTAAAAGGAGGTTTTTTTACATGCTGGATATTATCATTTACAACGGTACCGTGATTACGATGGAAGGGGAAGGCGTAGGCGCCATTCAAAATGGTGCTGTCGGGATCAGAGGCAACCTCATTGAAGTCGTGGGAGAAACGTCAGAGGTAATAAAAAACTACAAAGCCCACCGCTATGTAGATGCGTATCACAAAGTCGTCATGCCGGGACTCATCGATGCCCATACCCATTCTGGAATCGCCTTACTGAGAGGTTTGTCACAAGATACGGACAACTGGATGGAAAAAGGGTTATGGCCCTTCCACAAAGTGCTGACACCAGAAGATCGGGTAGCAGGTTCCTTGGTCAACATCATCGAAGGGCTGAAAGCCGGAACGACCACCTTTTGCGACTATGACGAACCGATGCGCGAGATTGTAAAAAATCATGCCATGATTGGAACAAGAGCCAGAGTCTGCGATATGGTGAACGAGCTTCCGGATGACTTGAGCGATGTGAAGGTAGGCGAGCTGTACACATTCGACCCGGCGATCGGCCAACGAAAGCTGAAGGAAAATATTGCACTCATCGAGGAATGGCACGGAAGGGAGAATGGGCGCATCACTTGCTTATTGGGTCCCCAGGGGCCAGATATGATGTCAAAAGAGCTCCTGCTCGAAATAAAAGAGCTGGCTAACAAATATGATACAAGCATTCATATGCATGTGGCTCAGGGAGATCGGGAAATCAATCAAATGGTAAAACGGTATGGAAAGAGGAGCATTCCTTTCCTGGAAGAGCTTCAGTATCTGGATGAGCGTCTCATGGCTGTGCACCTCACAGAGGCCACACGCGAGGAAACTCATGTACTTGGGCGCTCCGGTGCTGCAATGATCCTGTGTTCAGGCAGCATCGGGATTATCGACGGGATCGTTCCACCTGCAGCCGAGTTTTTGGAGGTAAGCAATCGATTGGCACTCGGATCAGATCAGGCGCCAGGCAACAATTGCAACAATATGTTTAATGAAATGAAATTTACAGCAATATTAAATAAATGCAAATCGAAGGACCCGCGCGTTTTCCCATCGTGGAAGGTCTTGCGCATGGCTACGATTGATTCCGCAAAAGCGATCGGTCTGGAGCATGAGATCGGTTCTTTGCGTACAGGCAAAAAGGCGGACATCATCATTGTTGATTTCGACAGCCCTAACCTCGTTCCGATCATCCAGGAACCGATTCGCAATATCATTCCGAATCTTATCTATTCTGCAAAAGGAAGCGAAGTAGAGACAGTGATTATTGACGGAAAGTTCGTCATGGAGAATCGCGTGGTTTTAACGGTTAATGAAAAGCAAGCGGTGAGAAAAGCGCATGAAGCGGCAGCAGAGCTGGCGGAAAGAGCGAAAGATTCGTTTCATAAAATGGACACGCCGATCGCCAACATGATGAAGAACGGATATTTATAAGGAACGGATAAAGAGGATGCCATGCTACTATCCGGTGTAATTTTGATTGCAGCCTTTTTGCTGGCGAATTCTGTATTTGCTTTTCAGGTGAAGTACATGGGGGATGGCTTTTCGGATATTGTAAAGTACCAACTGTATGTATTGCCTGTCTTTTTTATCGTCAACCTTTTACTCGGTGTGGGATTTAAAATCGGATACAAATATTTAAATAATATGACTGTTGTTTTGGCAGTCGGCAAAGGAATAGAAATTGCGACCTTGCTCGTCGTTTCCTATTTGTTTTTTGCAGAAGTCCCTTCCCTGAAGGCTTTGTTGGGATTAGGATTTGTAGTGGTAGGTCTGACGCTGGTGAAAATGTAGAAAAGAAGGAGACACACGGCTTGCGGAGTTAGCCGAGAAAAATATGGATCAACTGTAAGGAGAGGGGCGGTCACTAAGCTGACTGCCCTTTTTGCTTGTCCGCCGCGCATTACTGTCCAAGGTTGTCATAATCAGAGCAATAGACTAATGTAGTGTTTATAATAATGATTATCAATATCATAGTGAGGTCGCTTGGTAACAACGATCAAACGTACAGGAGGTGGGGATGTATGACCAAAAAAGAGCAGAGCCAAAACGAAGCGCACAGCACCACTACTCGCATGTCACTGGATGAGGTTCGTGCGTATATGGTTGGCCATTTCGCTGAAGCCATGTCAATCCATGATCTGGCGAAATTAACCGGACACAGTCCAAACTATTTTGGAGAAGCGTTCAAGAAAGCATATGGACACAGTGTCATGGAATATTTGACGGAGCTACGCATCGGTAAAGCCAAAAAGCTGCTTCGCAATTCGGATTTGTATATGCACGAGGTCGCGCGCAAGGTCGGCTTCACCGATGAGTTCTATTTCAGTAGAAAGTTCAAGAAGGTAGTGGGCACCTCTCCTTCTGCATACAGCAGGGAAGCTCGCAAGCGGGTAGCGGTCACATCCTCTGCCGCCTTCGGAAATCTGCTCACACTTGGCGTTATCCCGGTCGCAGCTCCACTTGATCCCAAATGGACCCCCTATTATCACTACTACTACGAGGACATGATCGAGGTGCGAATAGGCTCTTCCGGACCTGACATGGACATGGAGGAAGAAAGCTTCAGGAAACTGCTTGCGGCAAGACCTGACGTCCTGATTGTACAGCATGATCACGATGACCAAGTTCGCGAGCGGCTTATGTCCTCGGGGATCGAATGCGTCATTATGGAATCGACGAAGTGGCAAGAGCAATTGCGACAAATAGCGGAGATATTGGACAAGCAAGAGCTTTGTGAGCATTGGATTGACGTCTATGGGTCCAGAGCTGTTCAAGCCAGGGAAAGTATAAGCCACGCTGCCGGAGATGATGTATTTGTCACGCTGCGTATCTTAGGCGAGCAAATCTTTCTCTACAGCAACAGAGGAATACGCGACGTGTTGTATCGGGATCTGGCACTGCAGACGATTCCCGAGCTCAAGGAACGATGCAATGAACCAATCACGCTCGAACGGTTGCTGTGCATCAATCCTGACCGGATGCTGCTGTTGATTTGCCCGGATGCGGATACACGAAAGTTCTGGCTTTCCTTGCAGTATCACACACAGTGGAGAGGGCTGAATGCGGTCAAGAACGGGCAGATGTATGTCATCCCCTCTAATCCGTGGTTTGAATATTCCGCGATCGCGGTCAATCGGATGCTGGAAGAGACGTCGCTGATGCTAACAGGGAAAAATCCAGCCCCTTCCCCTGTTCCTGTCCATGGAGTCACGCGGGGGATGCCTTTATAATTCCTTTGTGCGAGAATGATTATCACTTGGAGGGAGCTTTTTTATGATCAACATGGTTAACCAGCGGAGTCGACATGCTCGCAAGTTGCTCGTCATGTCTTCGGTCCTGGTGCTGGTATCAGGACTGCTTGCCGCATGCGGCACGAATACAGCCAACCAAGGGGCCAAACAGGAGGCAGCAGCAACGAGCAATTCAACAGAAGCGGCCAAAAATACGGAAGAAAAAGAGAGCGTCTACCCACTGACGATAAAGGACGAGCTTGGTCATGAGGTGACGCTTCCATCCAAGCCAACTAAAATCTTTGCCCCGATCATGGAGGATTCCCTGGTTACCCTAGGGATCAAGCCGACGATGCAATGGTCCAACGGCGTTAGCCCGCAGGAGTATTTACAGGATCAGCTCGGCAGTGTACCGCAGATCAGCTTTGCTGGCGGGCTGCCTTCCTTTGAGGCGGTTCTGGATTCGCAGCCGGAGCTCATTATTTTGCACAATTCGTATGCATCCGAGAGTGGTGCGTATGAAAAATATGCGAAGATCGCTCCCACGTATGTGTTCAAGAGCGCAACAACCGATTTGAACAGCTCACTTCGCACTCTGGGAAAATTGCTGGATGAGTCGGACAAGGCAGAGCAGGCGATAAAAAGCTATGCCGACAAGGCCGCAAGTGCAAGGACAATGCTGGAAGGGAAAATAAAAGGGAAAAAAGCAGTGATCATTCGCTTTAATGCAAAAGGCATGTTTTTCATGAATAGCAATTATTTCAGTGGCTATGTGCTGAAAGCTGATTTGGGCTTCGAGGAAAGCGACCTGGTGAAAGACGGGGCTCTTGAAGTTTCCCTGGAAATTTTGCCTGAGCTGGATGCTGATTATATTTTTCTCATCAACGATGGCAATCAGGGAGATCGTTATTTCAATGAGCTGCGTAAAAGTGAAGTGTGGAAGAACGTTCCCGCAGTGAAAAACGGTCATGTATTCGAAACGTCAAAGGACTATTGGCTGAGCGGCGGGTTTATTGCCCACGGCAAAGTGATTGACGATGTGGTGGGATTCCTTCAGCCATGAGCAGAATGACAGAAAGACCTCATATCCCACAGCATTGGTTTGAATATCGGATGACTTCGAGCAGGAATCTTGATTATCGGATTTTGATTGCCACGCCAACAGAAGAACCGCCGTCAAAAGGATACGCGGTCATCTATGCATTGGATGGTGATGCACTATTTCAGACTCTTGCCGAGGCAGTCAAGCTGCAGACACGCAAGCCGAAGGGCTATGACCCCATTCTGGTGGTTGGGATTGGTTATCCATCAGAGGAGCCATTCGATATGGAGCGTCGTTGCCGCGACTTTACGATGCAGATCGACCGAGCAGCGCTTCCTGAGCGACCGGATGGCAGGTCGTGGCCTCCAAACGGGGAAGCAGACCAGTTTCTCGATTTTCTCGAGTTTGAATTGATGCCCGCTATCGCCAAGGAATGGTCGATTGATCCAGCCCGGCAATTGATAGTTGGACATTCTCTTGGAGGATTGTTTTCGCTGCATGCCTTGTTCACAAGATCGCATCTGTTCACGCATTATGCTTCTGGCAGTCCTTCCGTCTGGTGGGGCAATAACGAGGTGCTAAAGGAGCTGGAACAGTTTAAAGCGTGCTGGCAAGGCGAGGATCAGCGCCATCTCTTGCTGACCATTGGCGCAGAGGAGCTAGAGGATATGGTGAAAGGTGCGGAAGAGGTCGCCCAGGGTCTGAGCCCACTCGTAGAAAAAGGGCTGCATCTGGAGTGGATAAAATTTACGGGAGAAGATCATGTGAGCGTTCTTCCCGCTATGCTCAGTCGTCTACCCCGATTTTTAAGGTCAAATTAAGGCACTACTGTCAATCTACTTCTGCTTCATGTTCAAGCACGCAGTTCTTACATGAACCAAGGAGAGTACCAAGTTGGTACTCTCCTTTCTCATCGCTTTTTATTGATACAACTGGTCGCTCTTTCCTGCAACTGGATTCTGATATTGACTTAAAAATTGTTGAATTCTATCCTGCTCCTCAGGGACTACCTGATACATCGCACCAACCTTTTGTACCATAGCTGGATTAGCTGATTCAAGCGGGTAATATCCTTTTTGCACCATGTATTGCCATACATCGTAGGCATGTGAGCAACTCATCATAAAAGCTGTCTGACAAAAAGAACGAATTTCCGGATTAGCCATTTCCATAGCCGACCAAGCGTATTCACGACCAGCACGTTTGAGGGTTAATAAATAGGCGGTTGCCATTTCCCGATCGTTAAAATCCTGCACAGAGATTCTTGGTTGAACGGGGGGATACTGGTTTACATTTGAACTTGTGAAATCGCTTAGTTTTCCATCCTCTTTTAGAAGAGGGAGTTCCTTTCTAGCTCCCACCACTTGATTTAAAAACTCAACTTTCATATTGTAATCACGGACATGCAAGGGAAAATGCCTTTCGACTATACTTTTCAATTCGGGATCTTGAATGTGATCTATCATATAAGCCATGTTTGTTATTGAATTAACACAACTCATAGTCAATTCATTTAAGTCATGCAGTTCATGATCAGCTAGTTGCATTTCGGCATTCTCCTTTAATTTGGAAATTTTACCTCCCTATTTTGCTTAATACCGTTACTTTTTATCCAGTAACAGTAATTATTGCGCGATTCTCTCCGTAAGTTTCTGACCAAAAGGATCGGTCGTCAATTTCTTCAGACACCGATCCTTTAGGTGTTGTTGATCAGACTCCGTCTGGAGAAGGATGCCAAAATACATCGTCTGCACGATTCAACCGTGCCCGTTTGGCATATAATGGAATTTAAGGACAAGTGCGACAATAACTCGCATTTTTTCAGACTCGGGTGCCCAGCGGAACCATAAAATACGATTCGAGGAGACGTAATCATTGAAAAAGTTAATCGAATTCAAAAATGTAACGAAGGAATACAAAATAGGAGAAGTGCCAATCAAAGCTCTGAACGGTGTTGATTTTTCCATCTCGGAGGGAGAATTCGTTGTTATTTTGGGGGCAAGTGGTGCCGGTAAAAGTACGATTTTGAACATACTTGGCGGGATGGATACGGCTACTACAGGTCAAGTTTTTGTGGGTGATCAAGAAGTAACCAGATTGAGCGAAAAAAAATTAACCCAATATCGCGGTGAGAAGATTGGCTTTGTCTTTCAATTCTATAACTTAATTCCGAATTTAAACGCTCTGGAAAATGTGGAATTTGCCACTGAAGTATGCAAAAACCATCTGGATGCGAAGGATATTTTACATAAAGTAGGACTCTCGGATCGTATCAAGAACTTCCCTTCCCAGCTCTCAGGAGGAGAACAGCAAAGAGTTGCGATCGCCAGAGCTGTAGCCAAAAATCCTTTGCTTTTACTCTGCGATGAACCAACCGGAGCTTTGGATTATGTGACGGGTAAGTCCGTCTTACAGCTTCTGCAAGATTTGAACCAGGAAACAAAAAAATGCGTCGTTTTGGTCACACATAATTCTGCGATTGCTCCTATGGCTGATAAAGTAATTAAGGTGAAAAGTGGAAGGATCGATAGCATTACGATAAATACGGAAAAACAAAGTGTCGAAGGGATCGAGTGGTGAGAATGAAATTATTTTTAAAATTAGGCAGAGATATCAAACAATCGATCGGGCAATTTATCGCCTTTGTTTTGGTTATCGCAGTAGGAGCTTTTTTCTATGCGGGGCTGGTCACTTATAGCGATAATCTTAGTGCTTATACGGAAGCTTACTTTAAAGAGCATCATGTAAGTGATCTGAATGTGTATTACAGTCAAATCTCCCAAAATGATGTGGCTGCTTTGAGCAAAGTGGAGGGCATCCAAAAAATAGAGGGACGGTACACTTTTGACGCCACGCAAGCCTTTGATGGCTATAAAGCTTCTATTAAAATTCATTCCATCCCTTATGAAAATGAAATTACTACGCCTACAATGATCGAGGGCAGGATTCCGTCCAAAAAAGAGGAGATCTTACTCGATTCCCACTATGCAAAAGAACATGATTATCATGTAGGTGATCAAATCAGTCTAAGAGCGAATGAAAGAGACTTTACGTTTACCATTAGCGGCTTGGGTGAGAATGTTGAACATGCCAAAAAGAACGAAATACAAGACCATAAAACGTACGGAATCGCTTATATTGCGGAAGAAATAATACCTGAAATCGCAAATGGGTTTACCTACAATGAAATCATGATTAATGCAAAGGAAGGCTACGATATTGACTTAGTAGGCAAATCGATTGAAGCACAATCCAAAGGGCTTCCTTATGTAAGCCAAGTAAGCAAAGAACGGTCTTTTAGTTATTCTAAAATAAATGAAACGATACATAATAATAAATTGATGAGCAAGGTTATCCCTTTCATTCTCTTTTTGATTGTAGCCATTATTCTCTTTCTTACGATGTCTAGGATGATCGATTCTCAAAGAAATCAAGTCGGTATTATGAAGGCTTTGGGCGTTAAAAACAGAAGCATCATGCTTCATTACATGGGATACCCAGTGCTTGCCGGCATAGTAGGCACTGTGATCGGCTGTGTCGCTGCTGCTATTGTATTTATTCCACTCGTAACGGCGTCGAGCGCCAGAGCCTACTCATTGCCTGGCATTACATACTCCCTTTCTATTTATTCTTTCATTCCTCCAATGATCCTCTCCAGTGCTTTCGGGATTCTGGCGTGTTACTTCAGTGGTAGAAGCATCTTAAAAGAACGTGCAGCTCAGGCTATGCGTCCGAAACCGCCAAAGAAGATGAAAAAGCTTTGGATTGAAAGAATTCCGGGCATTTGGAGTCATATTTCCTACAGCTACAAGCTCATTTTGAGAAATATATTTTTAAATAAGCAAAAGGCTTTAGCGAGCTCAATTGGTGTTATCGTAAGCACTGTTTTATTGATAACGGCTTTTGGCACACAAACGGCGTTGCTAAAGGTAGCGAACCAAATTGAAGATGTTTATACCTATGATTTACGAGTAGATTATACGGTGGGAACGGCTTCTAATGCGGTTAAACCACCCTTTGGCATAAAAAGTAGCTTTTCTTTAGCGACCTATCCTGTTGAATTCATCAAAAATGATGAAAAAGAAAAAGCCACCTTCGTTGTTACGGAAAAAGAAAACAATCTCATCCATTTCTTTGACGACAATGACAATCGGTTATTTTTAGAAGATAATGGCGTGCTGGTACCCAAATCCTATGCTGACAAATATCAGATTGCAGTAGGCGATAGCATCAAATTAAAATTCGTTGCGCCAGAGCTAAAAAATAAATCGGTAGACATGAAGGTTATACATATATCAACCCAATATTCGAATCCTTCGTTTTATGGCACACCAGCCTATTTAAAGAGCTTCAACATCGACTACAGTCCAACCTCGCTTTTAGTTGAAGCAGACAGCTTTGTAGATCTGATTAACGTGCTAAGCTTCTTTGAACAAGATCCGCATGTTGGTACCATTACAGACAAGAATGATTTAAAGAAATCTGCTGAATACATTTTGAAGCAAAATAGTTTTGTATTTATCATGTTTATCATTAGTGCCGTCATCCTCTCCTTTGGCGCCATCTATACGATATCCTCCATAAATATTTATGAAAGGAATCGCGAGCTTGCAACACTTAAGGTGCTAGGCTATCAAAAAAGTAAAATAAACAGGCTGATCTTTTTTGAAAATATCATCCTGACGACATTTGCGGTCATTGTAGCTCTGCCCATAAGTGGCTATGTGTATTTGATTGTAGTAAGAGCACTGTCTAGCAGCCATCAACAAATACCCGATCAATTAAATATGCTTGTCCTGCTGGTATCTGTTATTCTTGCCTACGTACTTACGATTCTTTCTAACTTGCTGCTTAGGAGAAAAGTAACCAATATCAATATGATTGAGTCGTTGAAGAGCGTAGAATAGAAATTTTATGCTTACACTTCCGATGTAGGGGTAGTCACTTAGGTGGCTGCCTTTTTTGATTGTGCTAAGCGAGAGGAAGAGATCCATGCACACTTTGATTTATAACGATTCTTTACCTATTCATTGATGTGTCGTTCTCTAATAATTGTTTTTGTGGGCCCCTGACAATCTGCCTTGGAATATAAGGTGTTCATGAACACGCAAGAATAGGAGTGTATTTTTATGTCAGTATCCAATAGTAAAAATGGTTTTATTATCCTCGCCATGGCTTTGGGACTGCTGATGTCGTCCCTGGACAATACGATCACCTCAGCAGCCATTACTCATATCATTCAGGAGATCGGTGGTTTTGAAAGCATGAGCTGGGTCTTTACAGCCTACGTATTAGCGGCAACCAGCACAATGCTCATCTTCGGAAAAATGTCAGATCTTTTTGGACGAAAGCTGTTTTATTTAATCGGTATTACCGTTTTTTTAATCGGCTCTGCGCTGTGTGGCGTCGCTCAAAATATCGAACAGCTCATTCTATTTCGTGCGATTCAAGGAATTGGTGGCGGGGCGCTTTTTCCTATCACCTTCACGATTCTGTTTACGCTTTCCTCCGATCCCAAATATACTGCACGTATTTCCGGGGTTTTCGCTGGCATCTTCGGGCTTTCTTCAGTTGCTGGACCTCAAATCGGAACGTTACTTTCTGAGCTACTGGGATGGCGCTGGTGCTTTTATGTCAATATTCCCATCGGTCTATTGTCTCTAGTGACGCTCCTCGTCTCACTCAAAGAATCTCGCTCACAAGCGAAACCAAAGATTGATTATTTGGGAACTATTTCATTGATCATCTCATCAATAGCGATCATGCTGGCACTCGAATGGGGTGGCAAGGTGTATGCTTGGTCTTCGTGGCAGGTTATCGGATTATTTGTTGTTTCTATTGTCGTCGGAGTATCCTTTGTTTTCATTGAACGTCAGGCACAGGAACCCATTCTCCCTCTGATCTTATTTAGGAATCGCATGGTGGTTGCGACCTGCATCGCCTGTCTATCACAAGGGGCTATTATGTTTGCTGCGATTACCTATTTACCGATCTTTGCGGTGGCTGTACTCGGTCACGCGAACGCTAATAGTGTTTTGACACCAATGATGCTCTCCTTGATGGCAGGTGCCGTAGTATTTGCGATGCTGCAAACCAAATTTTCATTTCGTGCCCTCATGACATTCTCCATGCTGGCTTGCTTGGGCATTAGCATTTTCTTAACGAACCTATCGCCTGCCATCTCGACCTTGCATCTGACATTACTCATGATTCTGCTCGGTTTTGCAGGGATCGGACCGCTCATGAGCATTGCACAGAACGCGATTGCCTATTCCGTTGACAAGAAGTATATGGGTATTTCTTCTTCAATCGTTGGTTTCTGCAGGAATATGGGGGGAGTATTGGGGGCGTCTGTTATGGCTGCTGTTGTTAACCAAAATTATAAAACGATCATCACAGCTGGAGAGCCATTACAAGGGATTCCGTCAGAAAAATTAGAGAGTCTACTAAACCCGGAAATACTGATGCAAGCAACTACCCAGGTCGATCCAGCTATTCATTTGTTCCTCCGAGATTCATTAGGAGCTGCTATCAATCATGGATATTTCGTGGGTATCGCTTTTGCCATAATCGGGTTTCTTTCTGTATTAAACGCGGGGCCAGGCCAAGCGAAAAACCCTAAAAAGGACGAAGATTCATAGGCGTGCTCGACTTATAACAGGAAGAATTTACGCTTGAAAGGATGACTGGAGTGAAAATAGGTTTAGTAAGGCATTACAAGGTAAAGCAAGAGTATCCAACGGGCACACCGATAAATGCAGATGAACTAAATGAATGGTTTCGAACCTATGATGAAGCAGAGATTGAAGAGGGATATACGGACCTACAAGGAATTGAATGGAATGAGTGCTTCACAAGTGATTTGCCAAGAGCTGTAAAAACAGCTGAGATCATTTACAAGGGGCCCATTCGCAAAATGGCGAAGCTACAAGAAATTCCGCCACCTAGATTTACGATGAGAGTAAAGCTCCCTTTCTTTGCATGGGCTATTCTTATTCGATCTTCCATGTTTTTTAACAGCCAAACTCGCGAAGAGATTAGACAAGCCAAATCAAAAATTAATGAAGTTCTCGATCATGCTATTTCCCATGAAAAAGAGAATGTGTTAATCGTCAGTCATGCAGCTCTTATGATGTTTATGCGAAAAGAGCTGATTAAAAGGGGATTTAAGGGCCCGACGTTTAAGCATGCGGAAAATGGAAAGCTTTATATTTTTGAAAAGTAAATTAGAGACATGAGTAGAGAATGGTTTCGACCAAAAGCGGGTATATAGCGGCACCTCCAATTGTTAGTTGTCAATTAACAGTTGGAGGTGCCATTATTTCCTTGGATATCGACTCAAAATAGCTGACAACTACCTCCCGAAATTCCAGAGCAGCCCGCGAAATGTACCGACTTTTTTGCCAAAGCAAAGCGATCTCTCGTACCAACTCCTGATCTTCTACCTGAAGATAGCTGATTTTTTCGTGTGCAGAGGCTGCTGTGCTTGGGATGAAGGCTATTCCAATCTCGGCTTCTACAAGACTGATCAGCCTGGCAGGTTCATCTCCTTCATACACATAATTCGGTACAAACCCAGCCGATTTGCAAATCGACTCGACCAAATCTCGCGTACCATAGCCTTTCTTTACACCGACAAACGATTCATCCGCCAGCTCTGCCAAGGATACGCTGCTTCGGTTTGCGAGCCGATGCGACTTGGGAACCGCTACATGAATAGGGTCAAGAAACACGATTTGACACTCGATGTCATCCTCGTAAACGGGAGGTGAGGACAAGCAAAAATCGACCTCGCCTCTTTGAAGCAGCGTAACCATTTCGTGTGTGCTCAGCATTTGCACATGAAATTGGATATGGGGCCGTTTTTTCCGAAATTCTCGAAGGATGTGTGGTAACGTGCTTGCCGTAGTGACCGCCAATTCGAGCGTGCCGTGTTCCGGGCTGGATAAATCACGAATCTCTTGTTTCCCTTGTTCCAATTCAAACAAAGCCCTTTCCGCACGGCGAAGGAATCTACTTCCGTACTCATTCAACCGCAGCTTCCTTCCGATCCGATCGAACAGAGGCGCTCCGAGATCTTCTTCCAGGCGTTGAATCGTTTTGCTTAACGACGATTGTGTCACGTGCAAACTTCTTGCGGCCTCGGTCACATGCTCTGATCGAGCTACAGCAAGAAAATATTTTAATTGAAGAAGCTCCATTGAGTTCCCCTCCGCTCATTCCTTTCAGTCAATGAAATCATAGCATAAAATGCGTTGGAGTAAATGTGAGATATCATATACGCTATCCTCAACAAGCTTTAGGGGGATCAGAAATGAATACTCGCAGCAGGTGGTTGTTAATTTCTGTTGGATTGGGGGTACTACTAAACCCTTTAAATTCTTCGATGATTGCAGTGGCGATTGCGAAGCTGCAGCATGTGTACAGCCTTGATTTTACGCAGGTTTCCTGGATTATTTTTACCTTCTACATTGCAAGCAGCATCGCTCAACCTGTGATGGGCAAAGCCAGCGATTTATTTGGCCGCAAAAAGATTTTCCTTACGGGGCTTGCTGTGGTCTCTGTGGCATCCTTAATAGCTCCTTTCTCACCCAGCTTCGGGTGGCTCATCGTGTTCCGCATTTTGCAAGCCATTGGAACAAGCATGATGGTTGCGGTAGGGATGGCGATTGTGCGCGTTCATATCACGGAAAGACAGGCGACTGCATTGTCCGTTTTGTCCATGTTCCTATCAGGAGCGGCAGCGATTGGGCCTTTTATCGGCGGTGTCTTGCTACATTGTTGGGATTGGCAAGCCATCTTTTTCGTCAATATTCCGTTTGTGGTGGCGAGCTTTCTATTAGCGTGGAGGAATATTCCCAATGATGAACCGCCAAAATCTACTACACAGGGCATGTCCCTACGAAAATGGGGAGAGTTTATCGATGCGTCAGGGGTTCTGCTTTTTACGGTGGGGCTAGTTAGCGTCCTCATTGGATTGTTGTCAGCAACATCATCTGGGCATGTCTCATTTGGGGTTGTCATTGTCGGGCTGCTCGGCCTCGTTACATTAGGATTTTTCGTACGACATGAGTTAAAGGCGACAGCACCCTTTATTCCTGTACGTGCATTTGCGAAATATCCCGCAATGACTTTGGTTAATATCGAATTCATACTCGTGAACCTGCTTTATTACTCGCTCTTTTTCGGCTTCCCATCCTATCTGCAAATGGTGCGTCATGTCAGCGAGGTAGATACAGGGATGCTCATGTTGAGCTTGGGCTTGTGCTCGCTCGTTGTGTCTCCACTGGCGGGGCGATGGATCGATAAATCAGGTCCAAAGCCAGCATTGCTCGTATCCGCAATATTGATGACACTAGGATCAGTGTGGATCGTGACATTGGATGAGAGTTCACCAGTCATCAGTGTTTGTTTGGCGTTAGCTGCATTCGGCATTAGCAACGGGTTGAACAATGTCGGCATGCAAGCAGCCTTGTTCAAGAGCTCTCCGAAAGAAATGATTGGTATGGCCTCCGGTTTATTTATGACATCGAGATACTTGGGCACCATTCTCGCTTCACTGCTGCTCGGCATTGTAATGGGAGATAGGCTTAGTGCTGAGGGTTTTCGCTTGCTTGGGGTGATCCTCGCCATCACTGCATTAATCTTGGTGTTCACGAGTTGGCAACGGAGAGAACCAGAGCAAGTAGAACAGTCTTAGAATCGATAATTGGAATTAAAAATTCGTTACGAACAGCAAATCTCATTGCCGAGGTTTGCTGTTTTTGTTTTTTAAGGTTTAGTTAAGGTTCGGATTAAAACGGTGTAAGGTGCAGGGGGCTATAATTAGCTGTGTAGTTACCAAAGAGACAAAAATACCGGGAGAGAGACATGAAAAATAACATCATCACTTGTGTATGGATCGTAGCCATCTTCCTTGGCGGTCTGCTCATTATCCAAAACGTAAACCTGAACCGGATTGGCGCAGATGTATTTTATACGCTGATCCAAGGGCCAGGAAAGGAACTGACAGACAGAGTCGGCAATGGAGAGACGTTGGTCAGATATGAATATGAATTGCCGGCTTTTGATAAAAACGGAACGCAAACCACATTGAAGTTTACTGCGGACAAGCAGCTTCGGGAAAAAGCGTATTTGAGCTTGTACGTGAAAGAGGGCAAGGGTGTGACCTCTTATCAGGAAGTGACAAAAGAAAAGCTGCCAGAGAAAGTCATGGAAAAGCTGCAAGAAAGAAAGGAGTAGAAGCAATGAGCACATCATCCATCCCGCAAAAAGAGCGGATCGTTGCATTAGATATCATTCGCGGTCTCGCATTGTTCGGAATCCTGTTTATTAATGTGAAAGGCTATATCCTTCTGACAGAAGGCGTAGAAATCCCTGTTTATAATGGGATCAATGCAGTGATCGATACTCTGATCAACATTTTCGTGGAAAAGAAGTTTTTCTCTATTTTCTCGTTCCTGTTTGGCGTTGGATTTTATATTTTCGCTTCACGGGCGGAAAAGCGGGGAGATAAGCCGTTGAGACGATTCTCCCGACGCCTTTTGACACTCTTTGTCATCGGAGTTGTACAAGTATTTATCTTTTGGGGAACGATCCTGCCTTTTTATGCGCTAATTGGGTTTCTCCTGCTGCCCTTTTACCGAGCAAAAGTCGCGACAGGTAGTAAATGGCTTGCGGGGATCACTGGCGTTTATTTGCTTGCGTTGATTCTGAAGCTTACAGGGGCAGCTAGCTTATTGTCCAGTGTACTTGACGTAATAGTTGCCGATTCCACGTTGATCTTTCTTATGTTTTTGGCAGGATTTCTTGCAGCAAAATCGGATTTGATCAGACGAGTCGGTGAATGGAAAAATCAGATCAGGCAAGTCGCGATTGGAGCTTTGCCGGTCGTTGCTGGTTTTTCAATCTGGACCTGGTTTGCAGCGGTGAATGGAGTAGATGAGCTGAAGCTGATCGTTTCTCTCGGCACCATTCCTGCAGTCGTATTTTATTTAAGCTCCCTGTTTTTGCTGTTGGAGCATGAGCAGATTCGCTCTTTTCTTACTCCTGTTTCGCGAGTAGGGCAGATGGCTCTTACGAATTATGTCGCGCAAAGCTTTATCGGAACGCTGATCATTTCGATCATGGGGCTGGAAATTGTTTCTCCGGTAAACGTGGTCATCATTGCCTGCCTGATTTTTATCGTACAAATCATCTTCAGCAGTCTGTGGTTCAAATTTTTTAGCATGGGGCCATTGGAAAAGATGTGGCGCTTTATGACCTATGGCAAACAAAAAGTGAAGTAGTTGAACGGAATGCGCAGAAAGGCTTGGAAAATGGCTTTTTTGCGCATTCTTCTATACAAGGGCCATGAAACCAGCTTGATATATGCCCGAGGCTCAGGCATACTCTCACAGTAAAAGGTTTGGGCAGTAGAGGAGGCAGCATGGAATGTCTAGCAAAAAGGTTTTAATTATCGACGATGAAGAAGATATTTTGAAGCTCATAAAAACGGTCCTCATCAAGGAAGGGATCGAGCATGTCATAACGGCAACGACGGCAAAAGAAGGATGGCAGCAATTTCAAACGGGCAAGCCAGACCTGGTTTTATTAGACATCATGCTGCCGGACGGAGAAGGCTATGAGGTTTGCAAGCAAATGAGGAACGTCTCCAAGGTACCGATCTTGTTCGTATCTGCCAAAACGGAAGAGATCGATAAAATTTTGGGCTTTGCCATCGGGGGAGACGATTTTATAACCAAGCCGTTCAGCCCCAAGGAGCTTGCTTATCGCGTGAAGGCACAATTGCGAAGAGCCGATTATGCCATAGCAGAAACGATGGAAGATCCGATTTTAAAAGCGGGTCCTTTTGAGTTGAACCCGCAAAAAGCAGAGCTGTTAAAGGATGGCAAGCCCATCGATGTAAAACCGAAGGAGCTTGGGTTAATGAAGTTTTTCCTCCAGAACGTCAACAAAGTGATCAGTAAGGAAAAGCTGTACGATACGGTCTGGGGAGAGGATTTTACGGGCATTGATAATACCGTCATGGTGCATATTCGGAGATTGCGGGAAAAAATTGAAGAACAGCCTTCCCAGCCAACGTATTTGATCACGATAAAAGGCTTAGGGTACAAACTAACTGTAGAGGATCAGTAACCCATGAAATGGAAAGTAACCGGAAGATATTTGGTATCGGTTGTTTTGGTCGTCGTACTCGTTATTTTCATCAATCTTATATTCACTCTCGCGTTGTTAATCGCCCAGTCCGGATTCGACATTCCGATATTCCTCAAAAAGGAAACATCACCAGAGCAGTTCACCCGGGAGTTCCAGAATCAGATCAAAATTGAAAATGGCGAAGTAACGGTTACGGAGGAAGGAAAGAGCGAGCTTCTGAAAAAGAAGGCGTGGATTCAAATTTTAGACGAAAATGGCAAGGAGATCATGGGCTATCTCGTGCCTGAAGGGGTAATGAAAAAATATACGCCAGCCGATATGATTCAAATGTACAAGTATCAAGAGGTGAATGGAGATACGACCGTTTTTATCGGGGAAAAGGAAGGAAAAGACCGCCGATACAGCTATTTCATCGGGATTGAGGACCCTGACTTAAATCGCTATGTGATTTCCTATGATAACCAGGTTTTTTTCCAAATCTCCAAGGTTGGGGCATATATTTTTGTAATCGATATTCTCATTGCGTTGTGGATTGGGTATATGTTTAGCAAGCGTCTTACACAGCCGCTCCATTCCCTCATTGATGGGATCAAAAACCTGGCGAACAACCAATATCATGTCTATTATGAGCCTCAAGGAATTTATCGGCAGGTATTCGAGCATGTCAATCAGTTATCCGATCAGCTGCAAATGAACGAGAATGAACGCAAGAAATTGGATCAGCTAAAAGAGGAATGGATCGCAAACATTTCCCATGATATAAAAACACCGCTTGCCTCCATCCAGGGTTACTCGGAAATGATTAAAGACCCGGATTACCATTTTTCCATGGATGAAATACGGGAATATGCAGGGATCATTGAACAAAAGTCACTATATATAAAAGAGGTCATGGAAGACCTACATTTGACGACACGCTTGAAAAATAAAGAACGATCCATTCAGAAGAAAACGATTAACATGGTGACGCTGCTGAGAAGCATTGTGATCGACATAGTGAATGATCCAAAATACGCCCATCGACAAATAGAATTTCAGCCAACGGAAGAGCGCATATCCGTAGAGGCTGATGAAATTTTGCTGAGGAGGGCGATCATCAATTTAATATACAATGCGATCGTTCACAATGACCCCGATGTAAAAATCGTTGTGAAAATCGAAATGAGAGAACGAGCGTACATGATCATCCAGGATAATGGAAAAGGGATCAAGAAAGAAGAACTGAACAGAATTTTTGACCGTTATTACCGAGGGACCAATACGGGAGAGGCGCATAAAGGCTCTGGACTCGGGATGGCCATAGCAAATGATATTATCCAGGCGCATAATGGTGAGATTACGATTCATAGTGAGGAAGGGCAAGGGACTAGGGTTGAGATTCAGTTGTAATTAGTGAAGTCTGGATGGTTGAACCACCAGAATACACCGTTACCTATAAAAGCACTCCTATGTTACTATGTGGGGTATGATTAAGAAAACATCATCCTATCATAGATTTTCAGAATGGGGAAAACATCTTGAAAACGTTTAAGAAAGTTTATATAGAAATCACCAGCATCTGCAATCTCGCCTGTTCCTTTTGCCCGCCAACCGAACGCAAAGCCAATTTTATTAAGGTCGAGGACTTTGCCAAAAGGCTGGACGAGATCAAGTCGCACACCAAGTACATTTATTTGCACGTAAAAGGAGAGCCGCTGCTTCATCCCAAAATTGATGAGCTGCTCGATATCAGCCACGAAAAAGGCTTTAAGGTCAATATCACGACAAACGGCACCTTGATTGCCAAAAATCGGCACAAGCTGCTAGGCAAGCCAGCACTGAGACAGATGAATTTTTCGCTCCACAGCTTTGACGGGCATGAGGGCTCTACCAATCGTGAGGGCTATTTACGAGAAATTCTTTCCTTCGTCCGGGAAGCGGAGGAGCATAAGATCATCTTTTCATTCCGTCTCTGGAATTTGACGCAGGACAATGCGACGAACATTCAAAAGAGTAGAAACCGCCAGACACTCGAAATTGTAGAAAAGGAATTTGGCCTTGATTACAGGATCGAAGAAAAAGTAGAACCGGGCAGCGGCGTGAAAATCGCGGATCGCGTTTATTTGAACCAGGATCATGAATTCCAGTGGCCGAGCATGACAGCGCCAGAGGATGACGGAAAAGGCTTTTGCCACGGACTGCGCAGTCAGGCTGCTATATTGGTGGATGGTACGGTCGTGCCATGCTGTCTGGACGGGGAAGGCGTCATTAATTTGGGGAATATTAACCAGACTTCGTTTTCGGACATCGTCGATGGTGAGCGCGCGAATAAACTTATCGAAGGCTTTTCGCGCAGAGAGGCTGTCGAGGAGCTTTGCAGGAGATGCGGGTATCGTCAGCGGTTTGGAGCGTAGTTATTGTGAAAGGTTTATATTAACTGAACCAAAATAGTGCAATAATAGAGTAGACAAGAATAGAAGGAGATTGATCTTTTTGAATCATAATGGAGCAAATAATGAGTTACCCTCAAATTACGAGGAGCTAAAAAAATCTGCCAATCGAACGTCGAATTGGAGAGAACGTTTTGATGCTGTTGAAGAGTTAGGTCAGTGGAAACACAGCCAAACGATCGATATATTAAAGCGAATCATGACTAGTGATGCTGTGTACAAGGTTCAAAAGGCTGCTTACACGAAGCTCAAGGAATTTGGCGAGGATGTCCAGTTACCGTCACAGAAAAAAGGCGACTTGATTAAAGGTACAACGAAAGCCTTGGTAAGAATTAAGAAGAGTTTACCAAAAGATCATACGTTCGAAGCGTTCAAAGAGAAGCTACAAAAGATGAGAACCGACATATATGATGCGTACGAGGGTGAAAAAGGGGCTGATTTTGATCAGTGGCTTGAAAACACCTGGGCCTCGTTATAGTAAGATTGAAGGAATAGTACATGTACCCAAGTGAATGATCTGCAGAGCTCAAGTGAAGAAAATCACTTGGGCTTTTTTCATTCCTTCTGTTATCGAGAGTAATCAAATCAATAGGAACGAAGGGTTGCTTTTACAACTCGATAACAACAGCGTGCTATGCTAATAGAGAGGTGATCCGAGTGGCAACCATTTTAATTGTCGAGGATGAAATCCCGATCCACGAATTGATCAGAAGAAATCTGCATGCTGTGGGACATACATGCCTTTCCGCATTCGATGGAAAAGAGGCCATTCAAATACAGGCACAAAAAGAAGTCGATCTCATCTTGCTGGACGTCATGCTTCCCGAGCTGGATGGGTATGAGGTTTTTCAGCAGCTTCGAGGCACGCCAACTATTTTTTTGACTGCTCGCAGCAGTTTATCTGATAAGGTGAAGGGCTTGACGCTTGGAGCAGACGATTATTTGGTCAAGCCTTTTGAGATGCTGGAGTTGCTAGCTCGAGTAGATGCGGTGCTGCGACGCACGAAAAAGGAGGTCAAAAGCTTTGAACTGGATGCGGTGAAAATCGATTTTGAGAGCAGACAGGCTTTTTTGAACGATAAACCGGTTGAATGTACCCCAAAAGAATTCGATTTGCTAGAGGTGCTGGTGATCAATCGCAATATTGCCCTGTCTCGGGAAAAATTGATCGAGCTTGCCTGGGGCTTCGACTATGTAGGGGATACCCGAACAGTGGATGTTCATATTCAAAAGCTGCGAAAGAAGCTGCAGATGGATTCCAGCATTAAAACGGTTTACAAGCTGGGATACCGTCTGGAGGTGTAACGGAGAAATTTTTATAACTTCCTAATAACTTGATGATGGTTCTATGATTTTGTCCTTCTATACTGCTTTTGTGATCACAAACAAAACAATGAAGGAGAGATTTAGAGTGAAAGTAGATCGAATGGTAAAAAAGGGATGGAAGCAAACGGTAGTGGCGGCAGCATTGATTACGGGAGCCAGCACATTGCTGTTCCAGGGATGCATCTTGGCTGCGACAGCGTCAGAGTACAACAAAACCAATACGGTTTCTACTAGCTATGCAAGCTTCGCAGCCGCTTCTTCTCAAGTGGCGCAAAATAGCGTTCCAGATGGCTACCAAAAAGCAAACTATACGATTCGAGACATCAACCTCGAATATTTCCGAAATCAAACACCAACGAGCAAAGACATGCCGAAAGAAGCTGCGGCAGAAATCGGTGCCCAGACGCTTTGGAACGTTTTTGGGCTTGGATTGGAGGGACAAGTAATTGAAATGGGATATCAGCAGCCAACTGAAAATCTCCCTCGTTCGAGCTGGTACGCAGATGTAGTGGTAAACGGTAAGCGCAGCTACTGCTTTTCTGTGGACTCGGTAACAGGTGAGGTATTTAACATCGGGCGTGAAAGAACGCTGAATGAGACAGTTTCCGTCGCTTTTGATGCAGCTCTGGATAAAAACCCGCAGGAGTATGTTGCGCTCGCAAAGCTACAAGCGGAGAAATACAATGTCGTTCATAGCAAGATCAAGTCGGTTGCCTACAACGGCCAAGGGTACAGCAACAATGATCCAACAATTTCACTAGATATCACGGGTGAAAATGGAGAAATTGCATTGATGACCTTCTCTCGTCACGACAAGGCGCTGCTCGGCATTGTTTACAATGGGGAATACATGCAAGTATTGGAATCGCATGAAAAGCTTATCAAGCGTGTACAGGAAAGAGTGAAGGAGCTGGAAAAGTCAGCGCCCGCTGCCAGCGATAACGGGCAACCTTTTCTAAAGGCTTTGGACTTGGATTAGGTTTGTTAGGGGAGCAGTTTCTAGGCCGCCACAAAGTTGGCGGCTTCCTCTCGTATAATCGCATGCATGCAGCCATTTGATGATAGATAGAGGTGATTTTTTCGATGAAAAATCGGACCTTTTTAACCACGTTGGTGCTTTTTCTGCTTTCTTTCAACTTGGGGATCGTCATTATCTCGATTACAACATTCAAAGATACGGTGCATCGGGCAGAGGAAAAAAGCTTGGACGAGCATTATTTTATAACGTCTGCACTCGTAAAGGATTTTCATGCTGTAGAAAGCAGAGGGGTTAAAATCGAGGATTCCTTAGGTTCGCTTCTGCAGCCGTACAGTTATTTGTCCAGCGATAAAAAAGTGAAGCTGGCCCTGTATAAAGGCAATCAGCTTCTCTATTCCAATCGTCAGGAAGTGGAATTGCCGGGCCATTTTTTGGAGCCGCCAGCAGATGGAGATCGCATAGTGTCGATCCAAGAAACAGATGATCGTACTCATGTCATCGTCTCGGGGAAGCTTCCTGCGCCCTATGATTTTTATACAATGGTTTATTTATACGATACGACTGATGCCATCAACGCATGGAAGCAAATGAAAAACATGCTGTTTCTCGCGGGGCTGGTGCTCTCCAGCTTGTTCGCGGCAGGTTTATTGTTGCTGCTTAATCGAATATTCAGGCCGCTCACCCAGATTTCTCAAACCTCCCGTAATATCGCGGCCGGGGCATATGAAACCAGGCTTCCGGTATCGGGAAATGACGAGCTGGCGGAAATGGCGCAGAACTTCAATCATATGGCAGAAGAAATTCAGGAGCAGATGCATCAACTGGAGTCATCTGCGAGGCAGAAGCAGCAATTCGTAGATAATTTGGCTCATGAGCTCAGAACTCCTCTGACCGCCATTTACGGCTATGCGGAGTATATTCAAAAGGTCGTTCGCACAGAAGAGGACAAGCTGTTTGCGACCAATTACATTATGTCTGAAAGTCGCAGACTTCAGAATATCGCTTATCGTTTGCTTGATATGGCAACTCTTCGTGGAAATAAGATTGAGCGTAACGAGGTTCACATGAGTGAGTTAGTTCGAGGAGTCGAGCAAGCTCTGTCTATGAAGGCAGCTGAAGAAAACATCCAGATTACCTATGAGTATCGCTATGATACATTATTTTGTGATGCTGATTTGATGCATATCCTGCTCGTTAATTTGCTTGACAACGCGATGAAGGCATGTGGGCGCGGTGGTGTGATCAGGCTAGTAGCTAATCTGGAGGACAAACATAAGGTGATCTTCGTCCAGGATAACGGTAGAGGTATAGCAGAGGATCATCTCGTTCATATAACAGAGGCGTTTTATCGTGTGGACCAATCCCGCAGTCGCGCTGGTGGCGGAGCGGGATTGGGCTTGACGCTTTGCCAGCAGATTGCTGTTAGTCACGGTGCAGAGCTGAGCTTTTCATCAGAGTTGGGAAAGGGTACAACAGCTAAATTAACATTTACAAGTGACGAATAACGGTCACTTCGATTTTGCATCTAATGCCGTCCAGCTCTCATAATTATGGATCGCGTACCCTGCGTAGCTTGGATACGGAGACAGCTGTTCCTCTACTTTTTTTAATTCGGTTTTCATAGCCCCTGTACTTAACGAATAAAACGTCGTGAAGGCACCTTCCGAACTAGGGGCAGTTTCCACCGCAACGATTACGTTCTTTTTAAGCGTGCTTGCTTCCTTTATGATTGTCTTTGCGTTGGCAACGATCCCATCATTGCCTAAAGCAACATTTCGATAATCCATGATGACAACAGAATCTACCTTTTCTAATAGCCATGCACTGAAGCTATAGTTGGAGCCCGGGACCTTGACGAGATGAAGCCAAAAAGGAATATCCAACGTAATTTTCAAACCACTTCCTTTGGCTTCCCTCTCAATAAACCGCATATTGTCCATCCAATTTTCAACAACCAGCTGATTATTTGTTTTCCATTCAGCTAAAATATAAGGCTCAATATCAAAGTGCAGTCCTTCAAACCGTTCTTCTGCTCCAACTGCTGTATTGTATGATTTTACCCATGAAATAAACTCCTTGATTTGGTTTTGATTATGAGTAAAAGCCCAAGTGGGGCGGCCTTCAAGTGCTTCTACTTTGATTTGTTTTTCCCTTGCTCCGCGAACAAATTTTTGATAAACCGCTGCAGGTATGTCTTTATCAATCTGAAGGTATATCGTAGTTAATTTGTTATCACTAGCAAACTTGAGGATATTTTCGTGGTCCGTTTTGATGATGCTGGCATTCCAAATCCATGTACCTCGCTCAATCTGCGAAGTACGATCAATGGTGGACGGTGGTAAAGGCGGAGGCACCACTTTCGCATGTCCTGGAGTTGTCACGACAGCTAGATTACGCTCGGCCATCCAATCGATTTTCGCGTCAAAGGCTTCACTGATGAAGCGAAGCGGAACCATTGTACGGTTGTTTTTGATCACCGCTGGCGCATCAAAGGTTACATTTTTCCCATTCACCTGCGCGTGGTTTTGCCCAATGGTTAAATGAATGGTTTTGTCTTTTTTCTTCAGCGTCACCTGATTTGTTTCCCCATTCCACTGCACATGAAGACCTAGCTTTTCTGCTACAAATCTTACTGGAACCATCGTGCGCTTGGACTTTATATCTACATACGGTGCCCCATCAGGAAAGGACACATATTGCCCATCCACAGCTACATGGACCTGCGATGCGGATAGTGCCGGTGAGAAGTTAGCTGTGCTTAGCAGTATCACCAACATGATCAACATACCCGCTCGTTGTATTTTCTTCATATGTCATTTCCTCGAATCTTCAATGTACTTGCCTATCGTCTTAATTTGGAGTAGTTACTACATTTTACTATAATCATATGCTTATTTACCTGATCAAAAGGTTGCAGGGAAGCAGATGAAGAAACTCCTGGATAATCATAACGTAGAGTTTGTGTACCTCTATTTGGGCAGATTATTAACCAGCCATGTATTCTCATCTACTTTACTAACTTCAATGGTGTAAGGCTCAGGACGTTTCTCTGGTTCCGGTGTATCACCAGAATAATACTCGTATAACCAAACATGAAACGTCACCGTATTTTCACCTGCATTTTCATGTCCAATGATCTCGAATCCTTGATGGTGAGGATTTGATAACCCTGTAAAAAACATGGTTACATCTTCTGGGCTAACTGAGTTTTTAACGTTATCAGTAAGCAATTCACTACCTTTCGCAGCATCTCTGTTCAACCACGCAATCAGGAAAGTGTTAGCTGTATGTAGTGCTAGTAAATAATTTTTATCCACCTGTACTTGATTTGTTTGTTGAGCAGTTGAAGAAGCAGCAGTATTACAACCGCTTAGTAGTGATGAAAAGGTAAAGAGAAAGCAGCCAAGCCAAATTAATTTTTTCAAGATTAATCCCTCGCAAAATATGTATTTTCAATCTTAGTAGACAGGATAAGCGGATGAAAAGTAACCATGGCCATCTAAATAGTGATTTGTTCCATCAAAGACGACATACCTGTACGCCAGTGTGTTTCGAGGAGCTGGCTGGCTAGCTCGATGTCCTTTTGTTTCAAAGCAGCAATGATTTCTTGATGCTGTACATGCGATCTGTGGATGAGCTCAGCGTCCCACATAAATGAATATTCGTAACGGCGAATCGTTTTCTTTAGGTCAGCAATCATTTCATGCAAACGCTGGTTTAAACAACCTGCAATCAAGAGGTCATGCCAATGGAAATCGATCTCCAATGCTGACACAGGCTCTCCTTTTGCTTGAAGAAGCTGATCGTTCAAATCATCCAGTTCACTGAAATCGGGGGTGTCTTGTGCCATTCGCAGAGCCAAGCATTCTAGGGTCCAGAGGATCGGGTACATTTCCTGTACCTCGCGAGCTGTCAATGGTCTCACGGTGAACCCCCTGGCTAAGTCAGAGCGCAAAAGACCCTCTTTTGTCAAATCCAGCAGAGCCTCTCGTAGAGGTGTCCGGCTTACACCAAGTTCTGCTGACAAAGCTGACTCGACAATTCGGCTGCCTGCTGGAAAAACACCCTTCATTACACGCTCCAACACGATTTTTCTCAATTGTTCACGCAGAGGTTGTTTTGGGCTCACGGCTATAACACCTCCTTCAAAAATCAGAATCAAGTCTTCCACCTGTGATAACTAGGACTGCGGTTTTGCCTGCTAAAGACTCTGCTTCCGCCTGTTTGATCAACCCGGCAAGTGTAGCTGAGCTGGTGAACTCGGCTATTACACCAGCTTCTTCTGCCAACAGCTTTAGCGCTACCGCAATCTGACTGTCAGAGACGGCAAGCATCGTCCCCTCGCTTGCACGAAGCTCCTTCAGCAATCGCAGGGCATTGCGCGGGCGACGGACTGCCATGGAAGCCGCAGCTGTCGTTCCCTCGTCTGGCGTGATGCTCTGTTCGTGGTAACGATGCACCAAAGGCTGTATGACTTCCGACTGAATTCCGAGGAGTCTGGGCAGTCGATCGGTCAAACCCAGGAAGGATAGCTCACGAAACCCTTTACCGATGGCACCAAGTGTACAGCCATCACCGACAGGGGATACGACCAAATCTGGTGCCTGCCAACCAAGCTGCTCGCCGATTTCAAGTGCGACCGTTTTCTTTCCTTCAACCAGAAAAGGATTGTAGGCGCAGTTGCGGCTGTACCAACCGTACTTGGCTCCAGCCGATTCTGCTTCGTCAAAGGCTTGATCATAGTTTCCTGCAGAAATCTGTATACGTGCGCCAAAACGACGAAGCCAGTTGAGCCTGGTTTGGGATGCCTCCTGTGGGACAAACACGTGGCAGTTCAATCCCTGATGCCCGCAATAACTGGCAAGCGAGATCGCAGCGTTGCCAGCGGAAGCACAATAAAAATCAGTGACACCGAGCTCTCGTGTCATCGTCATCGCAATCACTGTAGCGCGATCTTTTAGACAGCGAGTTGGATTGCGGGTTTCGTCCTTGATATAGAGAGACTTGAGGCCGAGGCGGGAAGCCAGTCGCGGTGCATTCAGCAAAGGAGTACCGCCTGCATGAGGAACATCGGCAGGCTGCTTCACTGGCAATAGCGGGATATAACGAAAGACATCGGACCGAGAGCTGTTGATCTCCTTCCCTCGCAAAAGAGCCTCTTGTGCCGCCAGATAATCATACTGTACATCGAGAATGCCAATATCCGTATCCATAGCAGTCGAGCCTTTCTCGCAAGCGGGACAAATGTATGAGGTAGGAGTCATCGGGTGGGTAGTACCGCACTTCAGGCATGTGAGATTAATCACGAACATACATATCACCTCACTGTTGAAATTATCTATATCGGTAATTATTGTATACAATACTTATAATTCAGTCAATTTATTTTGTTTTGGGAACGTGCGGTTTCATCTAATATCCGTCATCAAAAAGATCAGGAGGCTATGCAAGAAATGCTCCCCTGATCTCGTTTGGACGTGCTACGCGTTGCTCTCCATTGCCATTTTACCTTCCAATTCTTTTATCGTCCGAACACGTCCAATGACAATCGCCAAAATCGCCACCATCACTCCAGAAACAACAAATAAAAACCCAATTCCCCTACCCGGTCCAGTCCCGATGATGCTTCCAACCGTATGCCCCAACAACCGATCCGGCGCTAACAGAGGCGAAAAAAGATGATCAGCCAAAAAACCTGCTGAACCATAAGCCAGAACCATACCAATCTGGGAAATAGCCGAAACGAGAGACCATACCCTGCCTTGCCGTTCATTATCGATATTCGTTCGAATCAGTACCTCCAGGCTTGTGTTCACAAACGGGAGGGTGAGGAAAAAGAGGAAACCAAAGACGACAATCAGGGTGACAGTCGTGAATACACCCATCAAGGCATAAAAGAGGCCAGCCAGTGTCAGAAACAGGGAGAGGATGAAAACCCTATTTTTCCCCGTCCCGAAAATCCCGATAAAAATACTGCTTATGAGCATACCGGATGCAGCGATAGAAAGAGCGATGCCGAGAACCTTGGAATCAGTCAATGTCAGCATCATCGGGCCAAACAGTGATTGCATGAGCCCGATATAAAAGCAAACCACGGACATTAACAGAACAAGCCAGAGAACGCCACGCTGGGAAAGAAGGTAGTGAAAGGCTTCGACCATTTCACGGAAAAAGCTTTTCTGCTCATGCTTTTGTGGGGTGTGAACCTGCTTCATGATGATAAAAACAGCGACAGCAGCCAGCAGGAAGGACAGAATGTCGATGAGTAAAACCGTTCTGATATCAAAGAAGCTGAGAAGAAATCCGGCAATGATCGGGGAGATTAAATATTGGGCAGAGCCAGCTAGTTGAATGAGCCCGCTTGCCTGCGCATACTTTTCTTCGGAAACAAGATCGGAGACGGCTGCCTTGTACGCAGGGGAGAGGATTGCGGCGGATACCGCACTCATGGCTACACCTACGTAGATATGCCACAATTCTATATTCCCTTTTAGCATGAAAAACAAAATAAACAACAGGCCCGCAATCGAACCGGCATCCCCAATGATCATCATCTTTTTGCGATCAAATCGGTCTGCAAGCACGCCGCTAAACGGCAGCAGCAAAAACGAAGGTAAAAAGGAGCAGAGGATGACCAGGGAAAAGCTCGTGGTCGATTGTGTTTTTTGAAAAACATAGACCCCCAAGGCGAATGCTGTCAGTCCACTGCCGATTGCCGAAAGCAGTTGCCCTGACCAAATAAGCAGAAAGCTGCGAAAGGTTTTATCCTGACCGCTCATTTTACTCTCTCCCATCTGTAATGAAAATGGCAATGGCCCGGAAGGTTACAGAAACGAAAATGATCCAGGCTTCGCTCCAAGCGATCTTTCAATGATGATCTGCATCGTTTGCATCTGTTTTTGCTGTTCATCCCGATCCCAGTGGAAGAGACCTGATTCCAAAAGAAATTGGGAACCTGCCAGAAGAAACCGGACTGTCTCCAACGCATTTTCCACCTGAAACATGGACTCTCTATTCCCCTGCTCAATGACCTGTGCGAGTACAGGAGCAATTTTTATGACGATGGCGATGTTTACACGCTCATGCAGTTCTCTGTTTTCAGGGCGGTGCAAGCTGTCCATCCATTCACTTTCCTGTTCTGCAATACGGCTTTGTCCGCGCAGCATGTTTCGTACTTTGTCCATTACCCCAAGCGCAGGGTCATCGGCAATCTTTTGATATTCTTCGCTGAGCTGATCCACAATCGAGTGGACAAAAGCGTCCAGTATCTCTTCCTTTGATTTGAAGTAGTAATAAAAGGTTCCTTTGGCGACGCCGACCTTTTGGATAATCGACTCTACTGAGGTATTGAGGTATCCTTGATTGCGAAAAAGCTCTCCGGCAGCTGCGAGTATCTCCGCACGTCTTGTATGCGGGTCTTTGACAATTCGTTTCATGAGGACCTCCTTCAACTGACAAACAATTAGCGATTAGTTAAACATTACCATATGACTGACCGTCAGTCTATAAACGATTCCCAAATCCTTCAAATGCTCGCGGAACGCATAATCGTTGAAGCCGAGAATTTTGTGGCTTTATTGATGGCAATCAGAGGATTTTCATTCCCTTTTCTATCCGGCGAAGATTACCTTAAAAATGAAGGAGGCGCTGGCAATGACTGGACTGGTTCACTCGAGAAAAGCGTTCACTTTGCTGCCGAAGCTCGCCAGTGGAAAAGTCAAGTCGGTAAGTGAGCTGTTGGTCACCCACTCGTAATCATGGGCAGGGTTAGCCAGATGAAAGAAACGCAGGTAAAGATTGTCAATATCGGATGAGCGACAAAGTCGGATGAGGAAATCAAGCACAGAAGGAGATTGCTACAAGAGTAGGCAGCTCCCGGCACGCTGTTCGAGGTGGCGAATGCGAGAGTGAGACCAGCCTCGATCGAATCGATGTACGAAGAATATGTGGCGATCCCAGGCAACGCCCCAATAATGGTGAATATTGCTATCAGAAGAGAGAAACGTTGAACAGATTTTTGCAGACTGTGCTCGGCACAAAAAATCATTCGACTATTCATTGAGATGTTTATCACCAAAGATCAGAAAAAATTGAGTTTATTACTATAATATAAAATGATTACATATTTTCTATAAATATTGAAAGGTTTATATTTTTTGGTAAAATATACAACATGATTTGGATTTTTTTGTTTTACACGATTATTATCCGAATCTAATTTCGCAAAAATTCACGATATTAGGAGGTGCTAACATGGATCAAAAAACGCAAAATGTATTTGAAATTGAAGAACTAAGTTTCGACCCTGATTTGGTAGAAGCAGATGTTGATTCACCAGAGGGTGGAGGCTCTACTTGCGGTGGATGCTTTTACCATGATTGGTAGTAAAAAAAACACTATCGCATAAACTTTTATGCTTTGAACAGCTACATTCGGATACCATCGGAGTAGCTGTTCAAAGTAAATAATTATTTTGGAAGAAGGTATCTTTATCTTAGAGGTCGAGCATGTAAGAATTCGTAATAAATTGCAAGTAAACGAGGAAGTAAGTTTTAGGTTAGAAAAAAACGAAATTTTCGGGGTCGTAGGTGGGAACGGCTCAGGAAAATCTACCTTGCTAAGGACAATATTAGGGTTGCACTCAGGAAAAAATGGGCGAATCAAAATTTGGGGGGAAAATGTATCAGAACAAATTGGTAAATCACTTAATGTTGGGGTAGTTTTTCAACAACCCACTTTAGATTTCAAATTATCAGTTCTTCGTAACCTGGAGTATTTTTCGCTCTTACATAAATCTTCAATCGATTCTGAGAGAATTGACGCCGTTGCTCATTTATTTAATCTAAGTTCTTACTTACATGAGGAGGCATTTAGGTTATCTCCGGGACTGAGACGAAAAGTGGATCTGGGGAGAGCTTTGCTTCATGAACCTGAACTGCTCGTTATGGATGAACCAACAGTAAACTTGGATAATAATAGCAGAAACACTTTTTGGAGACATATTAAAGATTTGGTAGACAGTAAAAGACTCACCGTGTTATTTACTACCAACAATCTTGACGATCAAGCGTACTGTGAAAAAATATTAGATTTGAAAACCGGATGTATAGCAAGGAGGGGGGATCGAGAGAATGGCCCATCTTCTTGTGAAAATGACAAAACTAGAACTGGTTAAAATTAGGTCGATTTACAAAATGCTTTTTTCATCCTTTGTAAAGAATCTATTTTGGTTATTTTTTTTGGGAATAGGGATTCAGAGTAATAATTCAACCGGGAATATCAACCATATATTGTTTATGCTACCAGGGATTATGGTATATAATGCGTTGAGCACCTCATTAATTCTTATAAATCAAGTCTCTATTGAGAAAAGGCAGGGATTGTTTCGATTATATTACCTAAGTAACTTTTCTCTAATGAAGTTAATTACTCTCAAAGTAATGCTCTACGGAATCATTTCTAGTTTAGGGGCGGTACTCTTAATTTTATTAGCGATGCTGTTAATTGGAGAGACACCCTTTCATGTGTTCTTAGCGTTACCCATCATATTCTTGATTTCAGTTACGCTTAGTCTTACCTTATTACAGCTACTTCTACACAGTAAGGATCACCAATACTACCATTCACTTATAAACTTTTTACTACTTCCTCTCTTTTTTTTAAGTGGCACTATTTTCAACATCTCTGGACTTCCTCTCTGGTTAAAGACTTTTGCTTTGCTGAATCCACTGTATTATTTGGTTGATTTATTAAGAGGAATCTGCATCTCTATCTACCATGTACCTATCATTTTGAACATGTTTGCACTTTTCATTGTGTTAGTTATTCTTTTTGTTTCTACTGCAATGAATACAAGCAAATTATATATTCTTAGGGGGTAATAAAATGAGAATTGGTGTAGGCATTGGATATCGAAGAGAAATAAAAGAACAAATACTTGAATATAAAAGCCATATAGATTGGCTTGAATTTTATCCTGATCATTATATAGAAAATAATAATTTGTTTTATGAACTGGAGGAGTTATCCCAACATTTTCCGTTGGCGCCACACTCGTTGAGCCTCTCGGTTGGATCTGAAACTGGTGTTGATATGGAATATTTAAACTCAATTCATTCGATGGCTTTGAAGCTCAACTCGCCGTGGATTAGCGACCATCTATGTTACACCAACATTGATGGGGTAGACCTCGGACATCTAACTCCTATTGAGAGAACCGAGGAAAATTTATCGCTTGTTATTGAAAATATAAAAAAAGTGAAAACCAATATTAATATTCCATTTTTAATAGAGAACATTACGAATGGATTTGAATTTCCAACAAATAAAATTAGTGAAGGCGAATTTTTAAAGAGGGTTTTAGTTGAATCAGATTGCGGATTATTACTTGATTTAGCAAATGTATTTATTAATTCCAAGAATTTTAAGTTTGACCCGTATAACTTTCTTGACTCTATACCATTAGAGAGAGTTGTGGAAATACATTTGGCAGGAGGGGTTAATCATAACGGCATCTGGATTGATACTCATTCAGAAAGAATAAACGAAGAAATTTGGGACTTATTACAATACACACTAAAACGCTGCGAGGTGAAAGGAATATTGTTAGAACTGGATTCCAAGTTTCCCGAAAATTTTAGCGAGGTAATTGAAGAGCTAGGTAGAGCAAGAAAGTTACTAGTCAGCTAATAACAACAGAAAGAAGAGGTTTGCTAAATGAGTGCACAATTGTTAATTGCTAAGCTGTGTACCGATCCGAGTCTGAGAGAAGAGTTCCAAAATAGCCCGGACAAAGTGCTTGAAAAATATAAGATTGATCCTAGCAAATGGGCCGAACTCAAAGAAATTAATATGTTTCAAATTAATGATTTTTCTGCACAAATATTCTATGGCAGAGCTAAAAAAATTCGTTCACAAGTTCCATATTTTCGAAAAATATACAGTGAAGATGCATTTATGGATTTACTAAGGGAGTTACATTCTGTCTTTCCGTCGATTCCCTATAACGTCTCAAGTATATATAGTGATTTGGTTAATTTGTTAACTCTTCTTGAAGCTAAAAAAAGTAACCCAATTATGGTTGATGTATTGAAATATGAGATTGCATTGTACTATACATCCATGAAAGATTACATATTGCAAATGAATGGAAATACTCATTGGGATATAGATAATAAGCATATTGTTCTAGCTGAAGGCGTCTATTTGTTAGACACAGCTTATCCTTTAAATCAGCTTCTTCAATATGCTAAGAACCCCCATTTTACGGAGATAAGACCTGAGAGAACCATTTCGATCATCAACAGAACAAGTCGTGATTCAATCAAATTTTACAGGATTGATCCTTTCACTTTTGATTTTATTACTAGTATTAATGACGCTTTATCAATTCATGAACACATCAAGCAATATGTAACAAAGATTGGCATCCCTAGCTATTCTGAGAAACTAAATCAAATAGTAATAAGTCTACTCAACAAGGGTATTTTCGTTGAAAGGAAAGAAACGTAGTGAACACAAAACCAAAATTAAGAGAAAACATAAGACTCCAGGATTTCATTTTGCGAGAGGACAAAATAAGGCCAATAATTAAAGATCCTTTGCTAATGGGAATTAAGCATCCTGGGTACGCCGTAAACAAAGAAACAATCGAGTTATTACAGCTTTTTGACGGAAAAACTAGCATAAACGAAATTTCTCAGCTTATGCGTCACAAATACAACGAATTGTTGACTACCAGGGAAATAAATAGCGTCATCGAAAAGGTTGATCGTTTTTTCCTTTTACAAAATGACAGATATTTCGAACATCATGCAAACATAGTATCTGCTATTGGTAATCCAATTTTTATCGATGGCGAGAACGTATTATTTCCCTCTGAAAAAGAGAGATTACTCAATCTTATTGAGGAACAAGTTCATAATATTTCAGGAATCGAGTTTACTGGAAAAATAAAAGGTGTTATTATTCCGCATCTTAATGCCGTCACATCAGGTTCATTGATCGTCCGAGCGTTACATAAGTTAGTAAGCTGTGGATTCAAAAAATTCCTGATACTTGGTCCTAATCATTTATTCCATCAGTCAAGAGCCTACCTCACGGAACGAGACTTTCAGACACCTCTTGGTAATGTAAGAGTTATGAAGGATAAAGTAAACAAATTAATGAGTAAGAACAGCGATTTATTTGAAGTAAATCACCTGCTACACAAACATGAGCACAGTTTACAAGTGTGTTTTCCTTATTTGCAATTTTTAGTCGGCAGCGAATTAGAAATCTTGCCGATAGCCGTTTCTAACCGACATTTTTTAGACCAAAAGCAAAAAAATCCAGAAACGATGAGGCAATTAGCAAATGATATAAAAGAAGTAATAGAGGATGATATGGCATTGATCGTTTCAGGTGACCTTAGTCACTACTTGGGAGACCCTTATAAGAAATTATCTTCGAGAGTAAGGAATAATCTCTCAGAGGAAATTAAGAATATAGATATGCGCATATTAAATCATATCAGTCAGGGAGATATGGATGGATTTTATGCGTATTCAGGCAAAGTGAATTATTGCATTTTTGACTCACTCTATGCCGGTTGGAATATCGCTAAATTAAACAGGGGATACATGATTGATTACTATCAAACGAAAACACTGGAAGCTGGAAATATAGGGACTAGCGTAGCGACTTTCTTATTGGTCTAACTGGATAGTCCACCAGTAAATGAGTCAAGTAACAGAGGAAACCAAATGAGTGGAGGTGATCAGATTTGAAAAAGGTAAATCTCCTACTCCCATTACTAGTAGTGTTATTTCTACTGACTTCCTGTACAACTAACTCGGATTTTGAAACAATCGAGCAAAGTACCATAAAAGGAAAAGACGGCGTAGAAATTGAAGTGAATAAAATAAGATATAATAGCGACGATACAAATGTTGTCGGATTTATATTAAAACCAACAAGAATGCAAACAGAAAAACTTCCCGTTTTAATTTTCAACCGGGGGGGAAATCAAGAATACAGAAAGCTTGATGAGAATTCAATAAAGTATCTCGCTTACTTAGCAAGTCATCAGTACATAGTTGTTGCCTCGCAGTACCGTGGAGCTGACGGAGGAGAGGGGCAGGATGAATATGGAGGAAAAGATGTAAGCGACATATTAAACCTTTCAAAATTGGCGAATCATCTTTCGTATGCAGATCCCAGTAGAAAAGTGTTGTTAGGTTATTCAAGAGGGGGAATGATGAGTTACCTAGCGATTAAAGAAGGCATAGATGTAAAAGCAGCGGCGGTAATAGGTGCACCGTCTGATCTAATGAAGTTTTCTTCAGAGCGTAAAGAGATAAAGAGCCTTCTCGACGAATTAATTGGCGATCCTGAAACAAAGAAGATTGAATATGAAGAAAGATCTGCTGTTTATTGGCCAGAAAAGCTACATGTACCATTATTAATACTTCATGGAGACAACGACCTTGATGTCAATGTCGAACATTCAAAGAAATTGGATGAAAGATTAAACGAATTCGGTATGCCGCATAAACTAATCGTGTACCCTTTTGGGAGTCATTCTCTTGGGAACTACTATGAGGAAGCGCATCTGGAAATATTCTCCTGGTTTGATACTCATCTTGAAGTACAAGATGTTAAAAAATGATTAGAAACACAGACAAAAAAGCAGAATCCCGTTCTAAGATATTACGAGGTTCTGCTTTTTTGTCTGTGTCTTAGGTATTTCTCTTGAGTAAGAAACACTATCTCGAAAAACGGTCAAAATCATCTTGTGACTGGACACGATGCGTATGAATCTGATGGTCGGATTTGGATATTTTGCTAATTGCGTTCATAAGAGTAAGAGCTACAAAAAGTAAAAAGCATCCAAGAGCAATGAAGCCAAAGTAAAACGAGAGGATTACAGCAACTAGTAATCCACCTATGGAATAAGCGAATATATTTTTCAATGTACCCTCCCAGAAAATGTATTTCTATCTTTATACGATAACATACTTCCGTAGTTCCAAACTTCATCCATTTTATTTATTCCTGGATATTAATATCGCGGCGGGTCTCGATGCCGATCTCGCGCAATGGAATGGTCGATTGGGGATGGAGCTCAAACAGCAAGCAGTCTTCCAGCTCTTTTGTTACAAACGAACAATTGATACATGCCGTACCTAAACCGAATCGGGCGAATTCCATGAGCAGCTCGATAACTGCCTCGATGCGGACGCCTTAAGAACCATTGCGCAACAAAACTGCGCGAACTGCTTCCAGGCGACAGCAGGCAGCAGGCGAAGTGCTTCGATCTCCCGGGGCGAAAGCGGGAGATGCACAAACTTACGGAAAGCTTCTCCCACAATAAAGACATCCTGAACCTAAGGATAATGTCTGGACATAGATGGCAGGATCATCGACTGGCAGGTTCACGATGCCAAAATCGATCTGCCCTTCCGTCAGCCGATGGACAGTATCGGCAGTTTTCCCATGCGAGAGGCGAATCCGAATGTCGGGATACTGAAAATGGAACGAATCAAGGGAGGGGAGCAGCAAGCTTTTGATCAATGAGTCGCTTGCACTGATCCGCAGCTCGCCCACCATCAGAGATTTTAGATTCTGGCGTTTTCTTTCCAGCGTGAAGCAGTGAGAATGACTGCTGTATGTAGTGATACAGCGCCTCGCCCTCCGTCGTTAGCTTGACCCCTTTGGAAAGCCGATGAAACAATTTGACCCCCAATGCTTCTACCATTTGCTTGATGGCGTAACTGACCGAGGGATGGGCGGACACGGTCAGAAAAATATCGAACTTCCTGCCGCAGCACTGGCTGCTTGATATGATCAACAAGCTCCAGCAAGGGCAAACACTCAGCAGTTTAACCATGAACATGACGATATTGGTTGGATTTGCTGTCGTATTTGCGCTGATTGCGATCTATCGGTTTGGGCGAAATAATGATAGCAGGCAGTTTGTGTTGGTGAGCAGGTGTTTGTTGGTTGTTGAAAAATGGATGAAGTCCTTGCTTACCCAAGGATTTCATCCATTTGTGTTATTCGTGCTTGGAATTTCTAATAATTACTTACTATGACCGGTTAATCTTTCTGCTAGTATAATAGATATAAAAAGATGAAAAAGAGGAAGACATTGGATATGATCGATCCCTTACTTATAGCCTATATTAATAAAAATATGTTAAAGAAATTAGAGTATCTTGATCTAAAAATGAGTTCAACTCTCGATTCTCCATTTATAGATGTAAATATTATTAAGAAAACAGAAAGAACGTATCGGGTTATAGGGATGCTCACATTAGCAACGTATGATCTTAATAGTACAGAAGAAAGCCCCGATAATGAATTAATAAAAATAAACTTCACTCCTAAAAAGAAAGTGTACCTAGATGACCACAATCCAATTACAATGGGTTGGCTGGAGAAAGGCTGGGTCATCAAAGAAATACGATTTAAAAAAGACGAAAAGACAGTCGACTCCATGCATTATCGACAAGGATACCGGTTGCACAAATATGAGGAAGATCAGATCCAGAAAAAGAAGCACGTCATTGATCAGGAGATTCAGAATTGGAATGAGAGTGCAGCTTCGCTTGAATATAAACTTGATCAGCACTTTTCAAACAATAATAAAAAAGGTGTGCAAACTTTAATAAGCATGATAAATGAGGGATTTATCCAAGGGTATGAGGAGATAGTCAACTCACCCCTTTTTCCATTAAATTGGTCTATAGAAAAACGACTGAAATTTCTCCATTTTGTTGTAGCTTTTGTACAATTAGCTGGTAATAAAACGAATTTTGACTGGAAAGAAATCGGAGCACGTTATTATCAAGAGATTGGAGGATCCAAGGAATTCGATCTGTACAAAGAGGAATTTATTGCACAGTTAGAAGACTGGGCTCAATGCCCAGTGGACGCTCTTGGTCTCACTAGTTTAGGAAAAATTACACCGCTCTATTTTTCAGGACAGATTGCGGGGCGGTTTTCAACCTATCAATTTGGACCTGTTCATGCTTTGACAGATTTAGCGATTGCGGAAGACGAGTACTCCACGACTGCAACGACGCTGTGGTTGGTTGAAAATCGAGCGATATTGACAAGAATAGCTGCTGAAAAAGGGTTTTTGAAGGAGACAAATTCTCTTATTTTATGTGTCGATGGGCATCTGAGAACATCACATCGACTGTGCATCCAGCAATTCCTAAATAATAGTACTTTAGATCAAGTTATCATTTGGAGTGATTATGATCCAGACGGTCTGCAAATTGCGAGGGAATTGTATTTGGCTGCTGTCTCTCAATATAAAAGTCCTCTTATTAAATGGATTACCCACCATCTGGAAGCCATCACAAAGTGGCAACAATATGAGGAATACATGGTGGCACTCTTGAAGCATCGCAAGGTGGAACAGGAGCAAGTGTTAGGAGGGGTGAACGAATGGAAAAAGTTGATCGCCCATTAATATCCATTTTTCAAGTTGATGAATCTGCTCCCGAGATTATGCAGTCGATGAAAGATATCGCCTCTTTATCCGGTGTATTGAGTGATTTGGGCTCACAATATGCTTTTGAAGCGCCTACCCAAATCCTGCGTTTTTTACGTCTAATTCAACTGTTTAATGAAGAAGCGCTTGGCCTTGATGAGGCGATTGAAAATGCCGAAACGGTTTATTATCGTTATCGAAATCGTTACAAAGATCCGGAACCTCCTTCGAAAAAAACTGTTGAACAAACCATCAATATTCTCGTCAAATACAACTGGCTTTCAAAGCAATCACGTCAGTTAAAGCTCCGAGATGTTGGAAAGCGAATGATGGACGCATTGATACGGCTAGCGAACGATTCTTTAGCCTATTATATGCATGATGATATAGGACGCTCCCTTTTTCAAGCAAGGCGTGATGCCGAGTTAAGCGAAGCATACGACGACCACGGGATCTCCGGTGGGAATAAAATAGCCAGTATGATCCGCAATGTTGAGAATGCGATTCAATTAATGAAAGAACGCGAATTGGAAATGCTGGCAGATCGTAACGCTCTGCCGCAGCTCGAGCTCATTCATCATTTAATGGGAGAGCTTGAAGTGAAATTGCAAGAACGGCTCCGTCAATTCCAAACATTGGAGGATAGTTTAATTCTTTCTAATTTAATGCAAAAAGGAACGGCAGTTCTGGCAGAGGGAACCAATTTAAGTCTAGGGATGATCAATAAGTATTTGAAGTTTACTCACATGCAAAAAACACCTTTAACCTCAACCATTCAACCGGAAAAAGTAAGAGAGTTCATCAGTCAGATGTTTGATCCGCCTCTTGATTCAGATATTCCAAACGCGTATCAATTATTAAGCTTTATGGAACAGGACCAATACGAGGGTGAGGCAGTGGACGGGCTATGGATCCCATTTAAATTTGCTTCTCCGCTTTCTGCTGTGGCTATAGAAGAGGCCATAAACTATTTGGAAACATACGAACCATTAGCTGAACCCATGGACGAAATGGACGAAGAACTTGTTTTTGCATCAGAAGAGATTTCTATGGATCAAATGGAAGAATTAATGGGGCATTCAAACTGGCTATTGACGAAATCGATGATAGAAACGCAAGAGATTGAATCATTTTTAGACAAACACGAAGAAGCATCGATTGAACAAGTCGTCATTGAAGCAACAACTGAAGAGTGGAGTGACGCAGTTAATGCACTTACAGCGATTTCCGCGTTGGTGGGGAATAAAAAAATAACGATACACAAATCTGGACAAATAGAATTACCTGAATATGAACGAAAATGGGAGTGGATGAATCGTGAGGATCGAGCCAATATCATCCGAAAACGAAATAAGCGATGAGAACAATGCCAATCCATTAAATGTGATGCAATCAGTAAAGGGAATCTTGACGGAGAATGAAGAGATCACATTTATGAGCATCCTTTTTTCTTCCTCTGCTTCCATACGATCAGGGAACTTTGGTCTTTCAAGAAAAGAAGTGGAGAAGCAGCTTCAAATCCAGGGGGACGACGAAAAGTTAACATCCTTTATTAGACGTGTCAATCAAGCTGTAAGCCGCTATTTCCGAGTGATCTATGATGAACGGCGTGATCAAGTAGTTGCATTGATGAGGGTGCCGGCCCGTACAGCCCGTAATACATTGACAAAGGAAAGCCTGGCGATCCTCTTATATATGTTTTATCAGCAGGAAGTGCTACAGCATGAGTTTACTCTTTTTGATCAACTGCTGAACGCTTTTGGACACGAAACAACAAAAGCAAACCAGCGCATTTTATTGAACATTGATCCGCTGAAAAAAATCGGTGCGATTGAAGAATATGAGACAAGCTCACAAGAAAAAGCTTATCAACTTACGGCTATTGGTGTTCACATGTTCTCCGATTCTTTTTTACGCCGAACAGTTGAATTCAGTCAATCTCATCAACTGAACAAAGAAGAGGTCTTGAAATTTTTCAGACGCTATAACCTTTATCAGAAAGGAGAAAACGAATGATTCCGTGGAGACTAACCTTTTCAGGAATTCGCGACTATTCTCCAACTTTAGTGGATTTATCTGGTGCTGATCAACATGTGCTGATTACTGGTCCAAATGGAGCGGGAAAATCGACCATTACGTTTTGCATGGGGGCTGTGTTGTATTCCTCAAAGGTAGACATTGAGGGACTCAAATCCCGTAACTTACTGACGGATCAAACATGGAGAGCAAGAATCTCATTTTTATTTAAGAATGATGGAATCATGAAAATTGATGCACCTACTTTTATTGAATTTACGCTAAGTATGTCTCAAGACCCCGGACAACCTCTGAAAAAAGTATTTTCGATTTCAAAGGGGGAACAAATTGATTCATGGGAAGAGACAATTACGTACACATCAGGTGATCGCTATTACAATTTTTCTGTTTACAAGAAAGATTTACAGTATAAATACAAAATAGACCCCGATCTTTTCTATCTCATTTGGTACCAGCAAGAAGTCAATCAATTTGCGGTTATGCATCCAGAGGAGCGCTTCCGCATTTTTAGTGAAATACACGGGATAGACAAAGTCCAGCGAGATTGGGAAGAAAGCATGGAAAAAATGAAAGAGACCGAAGAAACACTCCGGTCTTCGGCAGTGAATGTAAAATTAATGAAAGCCGAGTTATCTATAAAAAAGACGGCGCTCGACCGTTTTCTGGATAATCAAAAAAGACTCCGAGAAGGGGCAGAGGTATATATTGAATCTTTGCTCAGGTTAGAGAAGTATTTACACAAGGAGAAAGAGAGCATCCAGGCTATTATTCAGCAGTTGGAAGAGGAACTTGACGAAGTACATGACACGAAAGCATTAAAAAAAGAGCAAAAGGAAAAAGCAACGGAAGGCCTGGAAACAGAAAAGAGTGAGTTTGAAATACTGAATGCACTGATTGAATCCACGGGGAACAATATGGATGAAACGACTGTGCAACTTCAGGAAATCAACACAAAGATCGAACAACTTGAGAAAGAATTAGAATCGATTACATCACGAAAAGCTCAAATAACTAGAACGGAAGACGAGGTTAAAGGTAGGCTGCATGCGCTGTCGGAAGAACAACAGCAAACAGACGAGCAGTATTATCACACGCAATCTTTACTGGCGGAGCAAAATAAGGCCTGGCAGGAAAAAGTGGGGCAAATAGCTGGAATCAAAGAGAAAATAGCGCGTGATGACGAGTTGGAAGCGGTTCATCTCGAAAGACTTCGACAATATAAAAGCAGTCACGCTGTGCAAGAAAAGATTGTGACTTTGGAAGAAAGAATTGAAGAATATAAAGACAGAAGAAGGAACGATATAAGGAATTTGCAAGGGTTAAGAGAAGAACTTGTGCTACTTGAAGAGGAACGGGACTTGTCAGCTCGTCAAATCGAGTCAATGAAATGGTTTCGTTCGCAACAAATCAAAGCGTATCCTCTCCGTGAGCTCATTGAAATGGACGAGACTGCTCGGTTAAGAGATGAGCAGTTGTTTCAAGCAATTAAATACACGATGTTTTTCAACGGAACACATACGAATCCACCAAATGATTTGTATCATGTGCCTCTGATGAAAATCGTTCCGGATCGATCCATTACTCATTTGCCAAATCTTCATATCAAGGTGAAGGAAGGACTGAGTGAAGACGAAATTCCCCATGCAATCAAAGCGCTTTGGTGGGTGGAGCAATTTTTCCAGGAAGACATATTCTCCATCCAAAATGGTGTGTTAATCGATCTGATCGGGATTCGAGGTCCGCAAGAAAAGGACAAGTATATTTTGAGCGTAAAGGCGCTGCGAGCTCGCAAGCAGGAAGTGCTGGAGCAGATCGATGAGTTCTCCCAGAAGATTTCCCTGTATGAGAAGCAAATACAGGGAGACACCAAGACCGTTCAAGAGTTAAATAGCATTATTCATCAGGTTCGGGAAGCGGAAGCATTCATGACGAATGAACATGAGCGAGTCATACGGAAAAAGAAGCTGAATGAAGAACTCGAAAACGAAGAAAGAATCAAGCTGGACATGGGACGGCTCGAATCAGACAGGACTCGTTTCGTTCGTCTTCAGCTGGAGCAAGCTGCACTGGAAAAAGTATTGCGTGATGAGGACGCTTTTTACGAAGAACTCGGTAAGATGAAAGACAAATATGAGGAATTGAACGAACTGCAAAAGCAAGTGTTGATACAGAAGGACTTGATAAGAGAACAAAAGAATACATTTGCTCGGTTGGAGAAAGAACGGGATCAACTCGATCGAAAGATCAACCAGACTGAACGGGAGATAAGAAGGTTGGCCGATGAGCTGGATCATATGGAAGATGATCTTCGCATGAAAAGGAACCAAAAGGAAAGTAAGTTGAATCAAATCGATATCACAAAACAAGAGCTGGTTCAGACCATACAAGAATTAAATGAGTTGCAGCATTTGATTCCTGAGCTTTATTCCGAAGTCTTTGCCAATGCCGCGCCGGAAAAACCGACTTCCATTCCGCAATTGAAAAGTGATCGTGAAAGTGGTCAGGTGAAGTTTAATCAGGCCAGGATGGAAGATGGAATTGATCCGGCTGCACCGGAAAATTATGAGACCGCCAAATTTGAATATGAACGATTGGACGATGAATTTAAAAGGACAAACATTTTGCTTGAACAAGATAAAGAACGCGCTGACCAATTAAGAGATAACATGGAGACGACAATCAACATGCGGGTCCTTGAATTGCAGCAGCGGTTTAAGATTTATATGAGCCATTTTCAATTTGAAGGGGACATTAGTTGGGAATCGTATGAAGACCAGCGCAAGCGAATCCACTTCAAGCTGTATATTAAAGCGCGAAAAGAAGGCCATCGTGGATCACTGGAAGATGTAAGTATTAAAGCACGTGGCGGTAAAGTTGGGAAAGGTGTCTCAGGTGGTGAAGAATCGCTCAGTTCTCTTCTTTTTGCCTTGGCACTTCTGCAAAATTTACAAACGACTCCGGGATTTATTGTTCTTGACGAATTTGATAGCGCTCTTGACGAAAATCGAAAATCGAAAGTGTTTGATTTGTACGTTCAAGAATTAAAAAGGAAACTGATTATATTAACGCCCAAATCGCACGAAGAAACGTATTTGAATCGTTTTTCGAAAGCATTTATCGTTCAACACGATCCAGTTGTACCGAAAAGTAGAGTAATTGGGATAGTAAAAGTAGGGTAATCGGAAATCAATTTAGTTGGGTAAGTCATCTGGATTTTGATCAAAGACGTGTACGTAGCCTCTTATGGCTTTTCGTACACGTCTTTTTCTGTTTCAAACAAATTTAACAGTCGCATATGCAGATAAACAAGGGATAATCAGAAGCGTGTCGAAATGAGGCTTACTATGAGAATGTTACGAAACCAAATCACGCGATATGTGACTTCATCCATAGCTAAGCAAGCGATCATAATTCTTTTGTTCCTCGCTTTTCTGCTTGGCTTGCGCTGGCTTTGGTATACGGCAAATATGAATCCTGAGCATCAGGGGGCAAGTCAAGGCATTCTCGACCTGCGAGGATGGGACTTTGAAAAATCGCCGGCTATCGCATTGGATGGAAAATGGGAGTTTTTCCCCGAAGCTTTTGTTGGGCATGAAGACTTACAGAAGCCATCACGTCCTGCAAGCAGCTTTGTTCAAGTGCCTGGTGACTGGAGAAGCGGTTTTTCGGAAGACTCTACCTCATCATATGGGTACGGTACGTATCGGCTACGAATCTTGTTAGACCATCCGATTAATCAGCCGTACATGTTCTGGATTCCGAAAATACAGGCAGTTTCCTCTATAGAAGTGAACGGAGAGGTGATAGGCGGCTCAGGGGTTCTCGGGGCCTCAGCAGAAGAGTATAAACCGGTAGACCAATCGTATACTCCTGGCTACAATGCGGGCGACGCCACCGAAATTGAAGTGATCATCCGCAGTGCTAACTTTGATAGTCCACGAAATGGGGGAATCGTCAGGTCGATTTATTTCGGGTCACAGGCAGCCATCGATAATACCAGGTGGTAATCTATCGGTTTTCAGCTCGCTACATTTCTGATTCTCCTGCTTCATGGCCTGTATGCGGCTATTCTGTTTTTATTTAACACCCGACGAAGAGAGTTTTTGGTATTTTTCCTGTTGCTCTCTTGCGTGGGCATAAAGACTGTGAGCAGTTATGACAATTTACTGCTGCTTTGGTTGCCGATCAATTATTCATGGGCCCTCAAGGTGGAGATGCTTGCGTACATATGGCAGCCCTTGTTCTTAGTTTTGATGGTAAGAAATCTTTCCGAGCCGGAAGGGAAACAATCCCGAAGGCTGTTCCGAGCGTATTTTTTCTTGCTCGGACTTTATTCATTCATTCTTATCCTGTCAACATCCGAGTGGGTGTACTATTTAACGGCTGCTCCCTATTTTAATCTGATCTATTTTGGTCCATTGCTCTGGTTTATTTTTTTGATTAGCAGAATGGTGATCCAAAACCAGAATGATGCTGTATTTTTGCTTATTGCGGCGACGAGTATTTTTTCCAATGTGGTCTGGGGCGTATTAATGGATTATCAGCACGTGAATATTAAGTACGTCTATTATCCACTTGACCTTCTGGCAGCACTTGTCAGCTTTTCTGCGTATTGGTTCAAGCGTTATTTCCGCAATTCAGAGGAAAAGGCAAAGCTCACCAAACAACTGAAAAAATCAGACAAGCTCAAGGATCAGTTCCTCGCCCACACGTCTCATGAACTGCGAACCCCCTTGCACGGCATCATGAACATCGCCCAGACGATCGTCAACAATGAAAAGCATGTCATGGCGAATCGGAGCAAGGAGGACATGCAGCTGCTTATCACGATCAGCCGCAGAATGTCGCATTTGCTAGATGATCTGCTAGATGTCGTTCGCCTGCAGGACAAGCACATTGTGCTGCATAAAAAGTCCTTGCATATTCAATCTGTTGCTTCGGGGATTATCAGCATGCTAAGGCATATGGCCATTGGCAAGCCAGTCCAGTTTCAGCTGGACATTCCAGAAACAATCCCGCGCATTCTGGCAGACGAAAAGCGTTTGGTACAGATTTTGTTTAATCTGATACACAATGCCCTGAAATTCACGGAGGAGGGGTCGATAACGGTTTCCGCTGAGATGGTGGACGGACAAGTGGCTATCTATGTGTCGGATACCGGTATCGGGATGGACGAGGAAACCAAAGCGCGTATCTTTTTGCCGTATGAGCAGGGAGTACAAGGGATGAACGATGGTGGAGGAATCGGACTTGGACTAGCCATCAGTACGCAGCTGGTAGAATTGCATGGCAGCAAGCTGAGTGTCCAGTCTGAACCGGGCAAGGGGTCTGTATTTAGTTTCCGGCTTCCTCTGGCGACAACAGATGCTTTGTCAGAAGCAGAATTATCCTCTGGCCAGCAGAGTGATAAGCGTGAGCTAGGGGTAACGATACCCAAGAGTGTAAGTGGGGATACATTAAATGAATGGCCCGTTTTGCAAGCAGCAGCGCATTCCTATTCAGTTGTGGAAAAGAAAGCAAACATACTGGCCATTGATGATGATCCGGTCAACCTAAAGGTACTGGACCGCATACTCTCGTCAGCACACTACAATATCAGGACATGCACGTCAGCCAAGGAAGCGTTGGATTTGCTTTTTACCCAGCAATGGGATTTGCTTATTGTAGATGTCATGATGCCGCATATGTCCGGCTACGAGCTGACGAGAAAGGTGAGGGAGCATTTCTCCATCTCTGAGCTGCCAATTTTGCTTTTGACGGCTCGCAGCCAAGCGGAAGACATCTATACCGGTTATTTGTCCGGGGCTAATGATTATGTGTGCAAGCCGGTAGATGGACTGGAGCTGAAATACCGTGTCTGGTCACTAACCACGCTGAAGCAAACAGTAGATGAGCGACTGCGCATGGAGGCAGCTTATTTACAGGCACAAATCCATCCGCACTTTTTGTTCAACACACTCAGCTCCATTATGGCTTTAAGTGAAATTGATACAGAGAAGATGCGCAGGCTTGGAGACGCGTTTACATCCTTTTTGCATATCAGCTTTGACTTTTTGAATACAGGTGAGCAGGTACCGCTTTCCCATGAGCTGGAGCTTGTCCAAGCCTATCTCTACATCGAAAAGGAGCGATTTGGGGACCGGTTAACGGTCGTGTGGGACGTGGAGACGAACATCGAGCTTCTCATTCCTCCACTCACGATTCAGCCGTTGGTTGAAAATGCAATCAGGCATGGCCTCATGACAAAAAAAGAGGGAGGAACCGTCCACGTCCGTATCGTACGGCAAAAGGACGTCACCCTGTTTGAGGTCAAAGATGACGGAAATGGCATGGCTGAAGTGATTGTAAGGCAAAACCTTGACCTGTCCATGAAGGATAAAGGAGGGATCGGGGTATCTAACACTAATCGCAGGCTGACGCAAACGTACGGGAAGGGCTTGTCCATTGTGAGTAAGCCTGAAGAAGGGACGACGGTGTCGTTTGAGATACCGGATCGCATGTGGTGGAGCTAACAACCTATCAGTAATAAGACAAGCCGAGGAAAATCAGGACACTGCTCCGGACTTCCTCGGCTTTTTTGTGTGCTTGTTTCCAGCCTTTTTCCAAGTGTGCAAAAAAGCTTATCAAGGTTGAAAGCGGCACAAACCCAAGTGATGACTGAATATTCCATGAATTATCGTTTTCAACAGTGACAATTTTGTATAGAGTGAAGTTGGAGAAATGGCTATGTAACGGGAAAAATCGAATTGGCATGATGCTTGCTTTATAAGAGCGCGAGCAGCTCAGAAGGGAGGACTATGCGCAGGTATGACAGCGATTCAAGTGATTCTCGCGATCGTTTCGGGTGGGCTTGTCGGATTTGTTCTAGGTTTGCTTGGTGGTGGCGGGTCCATTCTTGCAACACCTCTTTTGCTTTATGTTGTTGGAGTGCAGGATCCGCATGTCGTCATTGGGACATCGGCTTTCGCTGTAGCAGTAAATGCTTACGCGAATTTCATTCCACACGCCAGAGCAGGTCACGTCCGCTGGAAAATGGCTGTAGCTTTTGCTATTCCTGGCGCGATTGGAGCGTTTATCGGATCATTTGTCGGCAAGCTGGTACCTGGAAAACAACTACTATTCTTATTTGCGATCTTGATGATTGTCATGGCTGTCCGAATGGCGATTCCTAAGAAAAAGAAGGATAAGGAAGATGACGCTAACAATCAGGTTCATTATTTGCGAGTTGTCGTCATAGCTCTTTTGGTGGGAGTGTTATCCGGCTTCTTTGGTATTGGGGGAGGCTTTCTGATTGTCCCTGGCCTCATCCTGGCTACAAAGATGCCGATGCTTGCGGCAATCGGTTCATCTCTGTTGTCTGTTGGAACCTTCGGGCTGACAACGGCAGTGAATTACAGTTTGTCTGGACTGGTCGACTGGTTGATCGCACTGGAGTTTGTTGGGGGTGGAATCATTGGTGGGATAGCGGGTGTATTCGTTGCCAAGCGATTAAGCAAACAGCAAAGGACCCTGCAATATTTATTCTCTGGCGTAGTAATGGTAGTTGCTATTTACATGCTGTTCATTAATGCGCAAGCCTTGAGCTTGTGAAGGCTATATGTATGGAGGATGAGGTGAATGGAAATGCCAGAGCAGAATCAGAGGACGCATTACGAAATTGTGATTGTAGGTGGAGGAAGCGCAGGCATCTCAGTGGCAGCACGTCTCCTTCGTAAATCACGCGATTTGTTTGGAAAGATTGCGATCGTAGATTTCGCAACAAAGCACTACTATCAGCCTTTATGGACACTTGCGGGTGCAGGAGCAGTCAAGAAGGACATTACAGAACGGGAAGAAGCAGCAGTAATTCCGAGCGGTGCGATCTGGGTGCAGGGTGCTGTCGCTGATTTTTTGCCGGATGAAAATGCCGTCATCACAGCATCTAGGACGAAACTTCACTATGACTATCTGGTTGTAGCAGCCGGGATTCAAATCGATTGGAATAAGGTAAAAGGGCTAAAGGAGAGTATTGGAACGCAGGGGGTATGCAGCAATTACTCCTACGATTATGTTGACAGCACCTGGGACAATATCCGCCATTTCAAAGGAGGAACCGCGATTTTTACCAATCCCAATACCCCGGTAAAATGCGGCGGAGCTCCTCAAAAAATCATGTACCTGGCTGATGATTATTTTCGCAAATCCGGTGTTCGCTCTCAGTCCTCCATTCATTTTGTTTCTGGTGGGGCGAGCATTTTCGGGGTGAAAAAGTATGCCGACGCCCTGCAGAAGGTCATCGAACGTAAACAAATTGAGACACACTTTAAGCATAACCTCATTGAAATTGTAGGCGATAAAAAGCAGGCGGTTTTTGAGAATTTGAATACGAATGAGCGGGTGGTTATGCCCTACGACATGATTCATGTAGTACCGCCGATGAGCGCTCCCGATTTTATCAAGCATAGTCCGCTTGCGGCTAGCGATGGCTGGCTCGATGTAGATAAATATACGCTGCAGCATAAGCGATTTGCTAACGTGTTTGGAGTGGGAGATTGCACGAATTTACCAACCTCCAAAACGGGTGCTGCGATACGCAAGCAGGGGCCAGTCGTCGTACAAAACCTGCTATCTTTGATAGGCGGAAAGCAGGTTGGCAGCAAATATGACGGTTATACCTCATGCCCGCTCGTGACGGGTTACGGAAAGCTGATTCTGGCTGAATTTGATTATGAAATGAATCCAAAAGAGACGTTTCCATTTGATCAATCCCGTGAAAGACGAAGCATGTATTGGTTGAAAAAGGAGATGCTTCCTTTGATGTATTGGAAGGGCATGCTCAAAGGAACGATGTAAGGCTCCGCTCCCAAAAATAATGCTGCTGATCGGAGTTCACGGGGCTAAGCGAAGAAAAAGGGAGGCTGACTTATGCTACTCAAGTATTTCTATGACGAGAAATTGGCGCAGGCATCGTATTTGGTGGGATGCCAGGCTACCGGTGAGGCAATCGTGATTGATCCGGCGCGCGATGTCGAGCAGTATGTGCGAGCAGCGAAAGCTAACGGTGTAAAAATCGTTGGTGTGACGGAAACGCATATCCATGCGGATTTTCTCTCCGGCGCGAGGGAAATTGCTTCGAGGCTCGGGGCCATCTTGTATTTGTCGGATGAAGGTGGACCGGACTGGCGCTACCAATACGCACATGAATATAAGCATCATTTCTTAAAAGACGGGAGCACCTTCCACATTGGCAATCTCGCATTTGAAGTGCTGCATACACCGGGACACACGCCTGAGCATATCGCTTTGCTCTTGACGGATGGGGGCTCATCCGCAAATGGACCGATCGGCATTTTTACAGGAGACTTTGTATTTGTTGGTGATGTAGGGCGCCCGGACCTTTTGGAAAAAGCGGCAAAGGTAAGTGGTTCATCCGAAGAGATGGCACGCAATATGTTTCACTCATTAAAACGCTTTAAAAAGCTTCCTGACTATTTGCAGGTCTGGCCTGGACATGGCGCGGGAAGTGCGTGTGGCAAGGCGATAGGGGCTGTCCAGTCATCGACAGTAGGCTATGAAAAACGCACGAATTGGGCACTGCAGCATGATGATGAGAGTGAGTTTATCCAGAGATTGCTGGTGGGCCAGCCTGAGCCGCCAACCTATTTTGCGATGATGAAGCAGCTGAATAAAGAAGGTCCGCAGCTCGTACAGGAGATAGCAGCTCCAGATTATGCAGAGGCTTCTATCGACGTAGTTGAAGCATGGATGGGGCAAGGGGTTGTCGTGGATACACGCCCAGCCAAAATGTTCGCCAAAAAGCATGTTTCGGGCACTGTCAACATCCCCTATGACCAATCATTCCCAACATGGGCTGGATGGCTACTGGACTATGCTCGGCCTATCTACCTGTTGGCAGGAAAAGAGTCCATTCCTGCTGTTGTGAAGGATCTGCAGTCGATTGGAATGGATCAGGTGGCTGGCGCAATGGATCTGAGTGTCTTCGAGCATGCTGACGATTCGAAGCTGGTGAGCTATGAAGAGGTAGCGCCTGAGGAGGTCCTTGATCACGTACAGACAGGGAACCTGTATGTTCTTGACGTACGCTATGAAAAAGAGCTTGTCGAAGGGCAAATACCCGAAGCTAAGCACGTCATGCTTGGATTACTTCCGATGAGATTAGACGAATTGCCACATGACAAGCCGATTCTGGTTCAATGCAAATCAGGGAAAAGGTCTGCGATTGGCGTGAGCTTTCTGCAAGCAAACGGCTTCAAGAATGTGCACAACCTGACTGGTGGTTATGATGAGTGGGTGAAGCAAGGCTTGCCGATCACAAAGTAAGGAAGCTGCTGCCTCCAGAGGAGCATCATAGCCTGGAGGCAGCGGGAAATCTATCAGTGGGCAAGAGGGACATATACAAAAAAAGTAGATAGGATTTGGAGGAGGAGAGAGCATGAAGTACGATTTTGGACAAGTCCATACCCGGTTGAACACGGATTCATTAAAGTGGGACAAAACGGAGCGGCTGTTTGGTGATAAAGATATTTTGCCCATGTGGATAGCAGACATGGATTTTCGCTGCCCGACGCCTGTCATTGAGCAGCTGGTCAGCAGGGCGGAGCATGGGATTTTTGGCTATACAGCGAGGTCTTCCGACTATTTCCAGTCCTTTGTAGATTGGGTAGAACGCAGGCATCAATGGCAGATCAAAAAAGAATGGATACGCTGCAGCCCAGGTATTTTGACTGCTTTAAGCATGATCGTTCAAACCTTTACGGAGCCGGGAGACAAAGTAGTAATCCAACCGCCGGTGTATCATCCTTTTCCGGATGTGGTGCAGAAGAATAACCGCGAGCTGGTGCACAATCCGCTTGTTTTCAAAAATGGTCGGTATGAGATGGATTACGATGATTTGCTCAGCAAAATCGATCCTGCTGTAAAAATGATCATCCTTTGCAATCCGCATAACCCGGTCGGCAGGGTTTGGACAAGAGAAGAGCTTGAGCGATTGGGCAAGATATGTGCCGAGCATAACATACTGGTCGTATCAGACGAGGCTCACTTCGATCTGATTCACAGCGGATACCGTCATACCCCTTTCGCCAGCATTTCTGAGGAATTTGCGTTAGGGTCCATCACATGTACTGCACCGAGCAAAACATTTAACCTGGCAGGGCTGCAAATGTCCAACATAATTATTACGGACCAAGAGAAAAGAAGGATGTTTACAAAAATGCTGGATCAGCTTCACCTGAGTCTATCAAACACATTTGGAATTGCAGCAACAGAAAGCGCTTACAGGTACGGTGATGAATGGCTGGATCAATGCATGTCGTATCTGGGTGACAATCTCGTCTTCCTGACAGGCTTTATTCAAACTCATATAAAGGAAATAAAAGTGATTCAACCGGAGGGGACGTATCTGGTCTGGCTGGATTGCCGCGAACTGGGGATGGATGCAAAGTCGCTTGAACAGTTCTTTCGACAAGAGGCCAAGGTTGCGTTTGACGAGGGCTATAAATTCGGGCCAGGAGGCGAAGGCTTTACGAGGGTGAATATCGCTTGCCCAAGGTCTGTCTTGGAAGAGGGGCTTAATCGAATGGCTAGAGCTATCCGTCAAAGATATAAATAAGTCGTGAAAAGGGGGAACACTCGTGATCTATCAAGTGCTTCTTAATCTTTTAGGCATGGCAGTCATTATCTTGATTTTGCTATACATGCAAAGGAAGTTCGTTTCCTTTTCCAAGCGGGTGTTTACTGGACTTGGTTTAGGGATTGTTTTTGGCCTCTTGTTGCAATTTATGTATGGGTCAGGGTCTGAGGTAGTCAAATTGTCTGTTGATTGGTTTAATATCGTGGGGAATGGCTATATCAAGCTATTGCAAATGGTCGTCATGCCACTCGTATTCATATCCATCCTGTCCGCATTCACGAAAGCAACTCTTTCGCACAACATCGGGAAAATCGGTGGCATGATCATTGGGTTATTGGTTGGCACTACGGCGATCGCAGCAGCCATTGGCATCGGCGCGTCGATTGCGTCCGACTTGCAGTCCCTACAGCTTGAGCAAGGAGCAAAAGAGTCTGCCCAGATTGAGAAAATCGGCAATACACTGGGAAATCTCGAAAATATGTCTGCTCCACAAAAGCTGGTGGAGCTGTTGCCTGGCAATCCCTTTCTCGATTTAACGGGGGCACGTCCGACCTCGACTATTGCTGTGGTTATCTTTTCTGCCTTTTTAGGCATGGCATATATCGGGGTTAAAAGGAAAAAGCCGGACCAAGCAGAACTATTTGCGAAAATAACCGACTCCCTATATACCATTATTATGAGAGTAGTGACCCTGATCCTAAGGCTTACTCCATATGGGGTACTTGCGCTCATGACAAAAATAGCGGCATCAAGTGACCTGATCGCCATTTGGCGGCTTGGCAAATTTGTACTGGCCTCGTATGTCGCACTGCTCATCATGTTTGGTGTTCATCTGCTGCTTATCACGCTATCAGGTTTAAATCCGGTTACCTACGTAAAAAAAGTCATTCCTGTTCTGACCTTTGCTTTTACATCGCGTTCCAGTGCAGGTACCTTGCCGCTTAATGTCCAAACCCAGAATAAAGAATTGGGAGTTCCAGAAGGAATCGCTAATTTTGCAGGCTCATTCGGAATTTCTATCGGACAAAATGGATGTGCTGGAATCTATCCGGCGATGCTTGCAGTCATGGTCGCACCTGCAGCAGGGATCGATCCCACGAGCTTGTCCTTCATTTTGACGCTTATTGCTGTCGTAGCCATCAGTTCTTTTGGGGTTGCAGGCGTGGGTGGGGGCGCAACCTTCGCGGCACTGATTGTGCTGTCCACGATGAACCTGCCTGTTGCTCTGGTCGGGCTGTTAATATCCATTGAGCCACTGATTGATATGGCACGCACAGCCGTGAACGTAAGTGGAAGCATGACAGCAGGATTAATTACGAGCAAGGTTACCAAGCAGTTGGATACCAGTGTATACAGGAATACTGTCCCTACCCAAGAGGCGGTAACACCGTTGCAAAACCTGTAAAGCAAGGAGCGTTAGCGTTCAAACGTTAACGCTCTTTTTTGCGTAGCTTTCGATTGCCAAGTAAGAAGAAAATATTTTATCTGTAATATATTTTATATAAACAGAAAATATAGATTTTCCAACTATTATTCTAATTAATATAATTGTTATTATCAAAAAAACATACTACAATAAACGAGTGCTTCAGGAGTAAATCGGATCGCCGGAAGGAAAGAATAGTCTTACGAACGATTAGGAATACTTACTAAGAAGTGCAAAAAGATGGTAGTTGAACGTTTTTTGGTAAACAAAATAGGGTTTTGCTTCAATGTGTTAAAGTGATGAAGCTCGCTTTGACAGCTTTCCTAAAATACCGCTAGAGGCAGCAGAGAGGAAGAGAGGGCAACAGTGGCAAACAAAGAATTGAAGAGAGGCCTGGAAGCACGTCATATTCAAATGATTGCTTTGGGCGGAACCATTGGTGTTGGGTTGTTTATGGGCTCTGCAAGTACGATTAAATGGACTGGTCCGTCCGTCATGCTCGCTTATGCAATTGTAGGAATTTTTATATTTTTTATCATGCGAGCAATGGGAGAAATGCTGTACGTCGAACCGAGTACCGGATCATTTGCGACCTTTGGTCATAAGTACATTCATCCTTTGGCCGGGTACATGACGGCTTGGAGCAACTGGTTTCAGTGGGTTGTCGTCGGGATGTCGGAAATTATTGCTGTTGGGACGTATATGAAATACTGGTTTCCGGATTTGCCTGCTTGGATCCCAGGGATCATTGCTATGGTGATTCTCGGCGCAGCGAACTTGTTCTCTGTGAAATCCTTTGGTGAGTTTGAGTTTTGGTTTGCGATGATTAAAATCGTCACCATCGTATTAATGATTATTGCTGGCTTGGGCCTGATTTTCTTTGGTTTAGGTAACGGAGGAAATGCAATCGGATTATCTAATCTTTGGGCGAATGGTGGTTTCTTTACGGGTGGCTGGACTGGATTTTTCTTTGCGCTATCATTAGTCATCGGAGCCTATCAAGGTGTTGAGCTTATCGGGATTACAGCTGGTGAAGCAAAGGATCCAAAGAAAACGCTTACGAGTGCAATTCAAAGCATCATTTGGCGTATTTTGATTTTCTACATTGGCGCGATTTTCATCATTGTTACGGTTTATCCATGGGATCAATTGCAATCGATCGGCAGTCCGTTCGTTGCCACTTTTGCGAAAATTGGTATTACAGCAGCGGCGGGGATCATTAATTTTGTCATCATTACGGCAGCGATGTCCGGCTGTAATAGCGGGATTTACAGTGCGGGTCGCATGCTCTACACATTGGGAGTAAATGGACAGGCACCGAAAGTATTTACGAAGCTGTCCCATAATGGTGTGCCTCTGCTTGGAACGATTGGTGTTCTGATAGGCTTGGGCGTTGGGGTTATTTTAAGCTACATCGCTCCAGAAAATCTGTTTGTGTACGTGTACAGTGCCAGTGTGCTTCCTGGTATGGTTCCGTGGTTTGTCATTTTGATTAGCCAAATCAATTTTAGAAAAGCGAAAGGGGCTGAATTGGACAAGCATCCATTCAAGATGCCTTTTGCGCCAGTGACCAACTACGTAACGATTGCCTTTTTGCTGATGGTATTAGTCGGTATGTGGATCAATGATGAGACGCGCATATCACTGATTGCAGGGATTGTTTTTCTTGGGATCGTAGTGGTCAGCTTTTACGTTTTTGGTGTGAGTAAAGCGGTTCCACCAGATCTTGCTCAAACAGATGAAGAAAGCAAGTAAGGTTGGAGCGTCAGAAACAGGAACCAAAGCACTTGTGAAAAGTCTATGAACGTAAAGATATAATCATTGTGTGACCAATCTGCTGCTGGGGTTGCTGGTTTGTGGGAACCACGGGTATACTCATTAATGATCAGAGAAAAAAGGAGTATACGCATGAAACAACGAAACTACACGCCAGCAATCGTCATTCTAAGCATAGCGATCAACACGATCATTGCTATCATGTACTTTATGCCGAAGAATAACGATTTCGGTCATATCGACTTGACGTTCTTGCCGTTTTTGAACGCTGTAATGAACAGCTTTACTTTTGTGTTTCTGGTTGCCGCGCTTGTCTCGATCATCAAGTATAAAAATATTCAGCTTCACCGCAGATACATTTTTGCAGCTTTTAGCACGACGGCTGTCTTCTTGATATCCTATCTGGTCTATCATGGGATGGCACCGAGTACCTCCTACGGTGGAGAGGGCATTTTGCGCCCAATCTATTACTTCATTTTGCTTTCGCATATTCTGTTGTCCGCGATTATCGTTCCATTTGCCCTGATTACGACAGCTCGCGGATTAAACATGCAGGTAGACAGACACAAAAAGATTGCCCGCTGGACAATGCCGATGTGGCTGTATGTCAGTGCGACCGGCGTGATTGTGTACATCATGATATCGCCCTATTATTGATAGGCTTGCAGGAACAAAAAAGGAAACCGCCGTCCCCAATCATGTAGCAAAAGATGGAGACGGTGGTTTTTTATCGTTTAGGTCTCATGGGTACCCAGCACTTGTCGTGCCATGGTCATATACTCCTCCAGCCCTGATTTCAAGGCAAAGAGGGCAAGATTGATAGGGAACGCAGCCGTCAGTTCGATGATATGCTCATGCATACGCGGCCAGATACGGCCTCCGGCTTGTTCGTATCGTTTTATAAAATCAATCAAGGCAGCTTCTCCAAACAACAGGCAGTAGGCTGTAAAATCGATCGCAGGATCAGCTACCTCTGCTTCCGTCCAATCCAGTAGCCCCGTTACCTTTCCCTTTTCATCAACCAGAATATGACCCGGATGAAGATCGCCATGTACGAGAGCGGTATGACTTGGCCAGAACGAATCATCGGCAAGCCACTTTTGCCAACGTTCCCACAGCTCTTGGGATACGCCGAAGACGCGTTTGATTTCATTCATTTTTTCGGAGAGGTCTTCTCGTATCTCTGCTGGCTGCTTGACCCGTACACCGGATGCTAGGGCCGCATCATGAGGAATAGCGTGCAGCTCTGCCAATGCGTCAGCCCAAGATTGCAAAGTGAGATCAGGCAGTGCTTCGGGATTGAGGTACCAGTCATAGCTATTTGTTTCTGGATTGACGGTAGCCATGGGAGTGCCGCTTAATCTTGGATAAGCGATGAACTCAGATGTGTGTACCTGCCAGTGAGGCACTTCTATATGCAGATGCTTGGCGACAAGGTCTAACACCTTTTTCTCATAGCGAGCAGACGCTACTACATCATCTCGGCGAGGGGAGCGTAATACCCAGAAGTCGCCAGCCATCGTACTCGCAAAAACAGCGAGGAAATCCAAACCGGATTCATTGGCCTTCACTGTGCCCGTGTCCACTTCGATACCACTCTTTTTCGCAATCGCAATTATACGCTCCACTTTTTCAGAAAGGATTGTAGACATAACAAATACACCTCATTCATGAATAGTTAATGATCAGACAAACACAAATAAACCCATACCATTTGCATTTTTCAAAATGGTTGAGCTCAAATGGGGTATTGTCGATCTTAACGAAGTCTCATGGATGCGGTGCCCATCGTGATACCTCCTCATTTTCAGAAACAAGGTCAGTATACCATGTTTTCCGGCGGCTTTCAGTAGGGAATGTGCGGTATCGGGTGACGAAAGGCGTGGCTCATCGCCAAATATGATATGATTTTACGTAGGAACGAATGGTGATGAGGAGACTTGCGATAATGAAGATGATTTCATGGAATGTAAATGGACTCCGTGCTTGTGTGAATAAGGGCTTTTACGATTATTTTCGGGAAGTAAACGCAGATATTTTTTGTATGCAAGAAACCAAGCTGCAAGAAGGTCAGATTGAGGTAGAGATCGGCGAGGAGTACCATCAATATTGGAATTATGCAGAGAAAAAGGGTTATTCGGGAACGGCTATTTTTACCAGGATGAAACCACTAACCGTACGTTACGGGCTGGAAGAAGACCATGAGCCAGAGGGACGAGTCATTACGCTGGAGTTTGAAGATTTTTATTTCGTAACAGTGTACACACCAAATGCAAAGCGTGATCTATCGCGACTCGATTATCGTCTCGAATGGGAAGAGCGGTTTCGCAAGTATCTGATGGAGCTGGATGCTCAAAAGCCTGTGATCGTGTGTGGCGATATGAACGTCGCGCATCAAGAGATTGATCTCAAAAATGCCAAGTCTAACCGCAACAACTCCGGCTTTACTCCAGAAGAGCGTGAAAAAATGACGCGGTTGTTGGCAGCAGGGTTTGTGGATACGTATCGGCACTTTTACCCAGATCAGACGGATGCATATACATGGTGGTCTTTTATGCCTAAAGTGAGAGAGCGGAATATCGGGTGGCGAATTGATTATTTTCTCGTTTCAGAAAGACTTGTTCCATCGCTGGTGAGTGCGGGAATTGACGCGCATGTGATGGGGAGTGATCATTGTCCGGTGGTGTTGGAGGTTGGTGAGCTTCGGAAGTAATTCCGGGGCTTTTTTTTAACGAATAAGAATTTATAAGCATGGAGCTTATAAATTCGGCGCATGGAAACCTTCCGCTAAAACGCGTTCGCTCCTCCTTAGGAAGCCTCGATAGAGGTTTTCTTATGGTGTTGCTCTAAACTATTGAAAAACGACAATGATGTCGTTTATAATATTTAAAACGACATTCATGTATATTTTAATCGAGAGGAGGATCGAAACCCCGTGTCCCCAAAAGTAAGCGACGAATACAAAAATCAAAAGAAAACATTACTGCTGCAAGCTGCAAAGCGTGTCTTTCTAGCAAAAGGGTATACAAAAGCGACGATGCAAGACGTCATGGATGAGGCGGGCATCTCAAGAGGCGCGTTGTACGCCTATTTCGATAACGTGGAGCATCTGTACATGGAGCTGCTTCAGTTTGAGGATCAGCAGGATGTACTGTTTTTCAGCCCAAACGATGACGAAACGAGCTGGCAGCAAATAACGAATTGGGTCCACAAGCAGCAAAAAGAAATTGAGCAAATTGAACAGACGCTGACGCAAGCGAACTCTGAATACTTTTTGTCGATCCGTGATTCAAAAAAGCAAGAGGGCGATACATATAGTACGACTCGTTACGACCGGATCGTGGATGCTCTGACGGTTCTTTTCCAGAGTGGAGCAAAAAAAGGAGAGCTTCAACCGAGACTTCCCGCGGAGATGATTTCCCGTTATCTGGTCTCGTTTATTGATGGTTTGATGCTGGATACCGCACATTTGGGTGCTGAAAAAACGAGGGTAGCTGAGCAGATAGAGGCACTTTTGTTTTCACTGCGAGAAATGCTAAGACCCGTACCAGAGAAATAAGCAAAAGAATGGCAAAGGAGGAGCTAAGATGCTTTTTCAATCGGCGAGAGTCGCTCTTAGAAAAATGACAGAGGAGGATGTAGACGTCTATCACGCATGGCGAAATGATGTGGAGGTCATGCAGACGACCAGTCCGTTCATCGATAACTATACATGGAAGAGTACGCAGGAGTTTGTCAGTCAGGTGATTTTAGGTTCTGGCACCTCGAAGAGTTACATCATCGTAGACAAGCAAACACAGACACCTATCGGGATCACCTCACTCATCCAGATTGATTCGAAAAACCGCAATGCCGAGTGCATTATTGATATCGGGGCAAAGGACTACTGGGGAAAGGGATATGGAAGCGAGGCATTAAAGCTATTGCTCGATTATGCTTTCCTGGAAATGAATTTGCACCGTGTCTCACTTCGTGTTTTTTCCTTTAATGAAAAAGCAATAAAGCTGTATGAAAGAATCGGATTTCAGCATGAGGGTATCTCACGACAGTTTTTGTTTCGGGCGGGAAAATGGCATGATCTCGTGCATATGGGCATTCTTCAGGAGGAGTATTCGTCCGGTTTGAGCGAAGTGGGCAGCTAATTTACATCACAATCGCGCTTATGATTACGCAGGGAGTAGGTTGACGGTGCGAGGGCTTGTTACTGGGTAGGAACAAGCCCCAACATGTTGCATAAGGGTACCGCCAACAATCAACTACCTGCATACCGTGACACAAATTAATCTATCTTTTCTTATTTTCCCGGGAGAAGCGGAACCTCCCAGTCTACATTGCGGTGCTCAACCATTCTTTTCGAAGCGGTGATGATCAATTGCTTTGGAAGCGGTTCGATATTTTGTACGAATAACGATCCTTCGAACGTGGCCCGTCCATTTTGATAATCGGTCCGATCAATAAAGTACTGAATATCATCGTATTTCTTGCCATTTTCGTCGGTGACAGACCAGTAGTAGGAAACCATGGCCATAGGAGCGGTGTTTTCACCAAGCTCTCCTTTAAAGGCAAGCTGATATCCTTTCAGCTTAATCGGAGTTCCATCGGGTTTGAAGCTGTAGACACCATCATCAAAGCCTGGGACATCGACTACTCTGTTAGGGTCCTTTACGAATTTTTTGAAGGTAAACAGGTCCCCCTGGTCTTCTTCTGTAATTGCGTCTTTCTCCAATCGGGCAAGGTCTAGCACTGCGCGAAAAGCAGCAGCCTCTTCTGTATAAACAGAACCGAGCTTAAAAGTAATCGGGTTACTCTGGTCAATAGGCTGGAAGTAATGATAGTCTCTGGCTCCATTTTCCATCTGCAATGTATTGCGCCACTTCAAGCGATTGATCACATTGTTTTGTTTGCTGGCTCTTCCCAGCATATTTTTGGAATCCCATGCCCCAAGAATCGCACCTTTATCGTCTAGAAGCTCGTAGCTGTAATCTTTTTTCGCGTTGCCTTCCGTGTTGCTTCGATCAATGATCATTTCCACTCCGCTAGGTGCAAACGTTATTTGCTTGACATCCAGCTTAAGCCCTTGCGGAGTGGTAAAAGATTTGTTGATGTCATAGGTTTTCGTCGCGTTCTTTGCCTTTTTCATATCGACAGGTACGGACAGCTTCCAGCTTCCTTTTGTTTCCCCCATTTTTTTGACATCGAATTCTACAACCAGCTCGTCTGGAATCTTGGTTAGATCATCAAAATAGCTGCGGAGCTCACGATTCAAGAACAGGAAGCCGTCTGAGTTTCTTATACTGTCCCAGTCTTCATTAGGATTATGTGCTGTTTCTTCCTTTCCAGAGTCAATAGGACGAGCAGGCTGGAGAATGTTGCCTTGTTTGTCCTTGATCGTAAAAATCGGATCCTGATCTTTGCTATCAAACATGTTCTGCCAAAAGATATCGAGCGGCTTTCCGTTTTGATCGGTCAGGGAAGCAACCATGCTGATTCGCAGAGGGTCAGCCATTACTTCTTTGACTGTTAAAGTGATTCCCTGATCGGTTGCGCTTGCTTGAACTTTTTTAGCAAATCCATTCTGGGCAGCTTTCTTAATACCGGGGTCTATAGACTTTTGCAGAATATAATTGTTCACGGATATTGCGGAATCAGCCTTCTTATCGATTGGGCTGCTTGTAAAAGCCGCATTTACATAGCTGGCAAAGGTCGGAGAAATGAGCATTCCCGACGAAACTACGACTGTTAAGGCGGCTGCTGCAAATGTCATTCTTTTCATGATAGTGATACTCCTTTTCTTCCATAGGGATGTGGGTATAGTCGTAACACGATTCAAAACTCTCACAGGATGTGAGGAGAGTGCGCCAATAATTTTTCGGTCCAGATCCTCTGAGAGGGAATTTTCCCAAGAGGCTCCAGCTGTTTCTTCCATATGATCAACCCGTTGCTCCAGCTGCTTTTGGCAAAAGGAACAGTGGTCGAGGTGACTTTCTAGCTTCTGTTTGTTCACTGCTGATAAACGATCTTCCATGTAAGCGATCAGTTGATCTTGCGTAAGGCACTTCAAAGCGGATGCCCTCCTTTTTTCTCCGTTTTGACAAGCTGCTCACGTAGTTTTTTTCTGGCGTGAGACAAACGCATTCGTACAGTATCTACAGACAAAGACAGCTTGTTGCTGATCTCCCTGTAGCTCAACTGCTGAAGATAGTGAAGAGCCAGAACAGTTCGATGCTCCTTATCGAGCACCATCATCTGTCGCCTGAGACCATTACGCTGTTCCTTCACCAGATAGGCATCCTCGGGAGCAGGACCATCGTCTTTTAACTCTGCATCCATCTCTGTCACAAAAGGAGCCCGTTTTCGCTTGCGCCACTCATCAATCCCGCGATTAATGGCAATCCGATACAGCCAGGCAGGAAAGGAGTGGTTTGGATTGTAGTCTGGCAGGCTGTAGTATGCTTTAATAAACACTTCCTGCACGATGTCCTCCACGTCATGAGAATGCTGGAAGCTTTTTTGAAGAATCGAAGCGATTTTGCCTTTGTATTTGTTGACGATCAGAGCATAAGCCTCTTTATTTCCTTGAAGAACCTTCGCAATGATCTCCCGATCGTCTTGCATGCTGTTACCTCCTTGCAAAAAGGGTGCTGCGCAGCCGTTCCTTTTTGTTCGTTCCCTACTATAGACGATGGGGGAAAGCTACCCCTCTCAAACTTTTTACAAAAATGATAAAAAAAGATGCTCTTCTGTTTGTAACAGAAGGGCATCCTCTGTAAAATGGCATATTGGCAGTAAGCATCAGGTAAGGCTCTAACAGGGTTTACCGTATAATCCTGTATACCTCTCCATTCAATTGTCCCGTCACCTTGTACACATCCCCAACAGAAATCGTGAGATCATTTGGCGCTTTAATCAAGATTTCCTGCTCGAGACCTTCCACATAAAGCGGGAAACGATTCTCGCCTGTCGAATGCTCAAACAAACGATTCACACGTCCGATAACCGTATGTTCAGAGCGATTCCCCATGAGCGTAAGGGACTGCGCCGCCCCTTCCGGCTCAAAGCTTCCGTCCAGCTGTTCCACCACCAATGGGCTGTACGATTTATGCTCCATGGATAGGGAAACAACGAGCTGATCATCCACTTTTGTATATTCCGTATGGCCACCCTCCCGCACAAAATCACCCGGACAAAAGAATTCAAACTGAAAGGAAAAATCGTTTTGCTTTTTTCGAACGTGCAGATCTCTGACATTTCCCCCGAGCTTTACACGGGTAATGACGCATTCAAATTTATCATGCTGTTCTAAAAAAGCGAGACGTTCTGTGATTTTTCGATTCAGCCATTTGAGGTAGTACTCGCGAAAGGAATCGCTGACCAGATGAGCTCCCTGCCCATGGCATGTATCGATATAATAGAGCTTTCCTTTCAGCTCGCCTGCGACAACGAGAACGATATAGTAGCCGCAGCCATCATCATGGACGGTCAAGATGCCTTGTGATGCCTCGATCCGAATTTTGTCCAGTTCTTCGTCGGAAATGTCGTCATCTATCTCGTCAAACTCTTCCCCGTAATAACGATTGCAGCTCTCTACGGAAAAAGGAAGGCTCATATATTCAAAGCCGGCAGAATTCCGTATACTAGTTTCCAAGCAATCCCTGGCGTGCGAGAGGGAGAGAGGGAATTGCCTGTCACGTACAGCGCCATCACCAATATGTAACAGGAATTCTTTATAATCGGCAGGCAGAGAAATGTTTGCCATCGCTTCAAACTGTTCAACCTGCACACGGGTTAGCTTGTTATTCAGAACGTATGGGCCTCCATCCTCAAACAAACGATTGTACTGATCCAGCATTTGTTCTACCTGCACAATAAACGCACTTTTGGGAGCAGCGTCTGTCCCTTGTTTGAATAATCCTTCGATTGCTTTTACGATTTTTTTCATAGAATACACCTCTATCAAATTCGTTAGGAGTGAACGAACTCATGAAAATAAAATTGCAGCAGCCATTCGCCGTCATTTCAGACATACACAGCAATATTTATGCGCTGGAAGCGGTACTGCGGGATATTGATTCGCGCGGAATTCAAACAATCGTCAATTTAGGGGATACACTGTTTGGTCCGATTGATCCGATTGCAACGGCAGAAAAACTAATGGGACGATCCGAAATGATTCATATTATGGGCAATTGTGACAGATATTTACTGCAAGAGCAAATGAACTCGATCACCTTTCAGTATGTGAAGCCATTGCTCACGCAAGAGATACTGGACTGGACTCTATCCTTTCACAAACAGTGGGCACAGGATGATGTTCTTTTTTGCCATGGAACGCCCTTTGCCGATGACGTCTACATGCTAGAAGAAGTGGCTCCGTTCGGCAGTGCAGACAAAAGCGTGGGGACATTGATGATCGAGCTGTCCTCGATTGAGCAAAATATCATCTTCTGCGGGCATACCCATGTGCCAAAATCAGTTTGGCTGCCGGATGGCAAGCTGATCGTGAATCCAGGGAGTGTCGGTCTTCCTGCTTATTTTGAGGAAACACCTCATCCTCATACGATGGAATCAAAGAGCCCTCATGCCAAATACGTGATTGCAGCGCCGGTCAGTGATAGCTGGAGGGTGGAGCATGTGAACCTCCCCTATGATTTCGAGCAGGCAGCCAGAAGAGCAGAGGAAAACAATAGAAGTGACTACGCTTATGCCATTCGTTATGGAAGAGCAGAGCTGTGAGGTAAATCGACTGGCACTCTTGTAAAAGGATTCATGAGGGCAGTGTCGAAACCTTCCTTATTATGACATCGACATGGAATACATCAGCATTTAGATCTATTTTGAAGCACATAGGAATGGTCATCCTGTTTCTTGCGTTTCTCCTGGCGATTAGATGGATGTGGTATTCGGTTCATGCGACACCGGAGCATCCATTTGTGTCACAAGGGGTTATTGACTTGCGAGGATGGGATACCGAACGTTTCCCGGACCGCTTAGCCGTCGAGTGGGACGTTGATCCCGAAAATCAATTTGCGTATTCCACCGCTGACGATTCAGCCGCTCGTCGAAAATGCAGTCAAGCACGGTCTGCTCAGCTGGGGGAAGGGACGACCGTATCGTTCGTGATACCGGATCGGGAATAGTCCCCCGGTTAACTCGCTTGAGAAGAGAGGAATCCAGACAAATGACGATCTCATTATCTCCCGTCACACGAGACAACTGGCTAGAAGCTCTTGAACTAAAAGTAAACCAGGAGCAAGCCGGATTTGTGCCAACCGTGGCCATTTCCCTGGCAAAAGTGCACATCAAGCCCGATGGCGACAGCGTAGAATACCTGCCCTTTGCCATCTACCACGAAGAAGCGATGGTCGGCTTCATGATGCATGCCTTTGTAGAAGTAACAACCGATATGTACTGGATAAACGGATTCTTGATCGATACCAGGTACCAAGGGAAAGGCTATGGGAAGGCGGCATTGCAACAGATGATCGCCTACATCACCAACCGTTTCTCTAGGTGCCAGGAAATACGTCTAACGGTTTATCCAGACAACCATTCTGCTTACAAGCTGTACCGAAATCTCGGCTTTGAAGAGACAGGGGAATGGCATGGGGAGGAAGTAGTACTCCGACTTCCATGCAAAACAGCTTGATTTTTGCTGGACGATCCCCTATTGTTAAGGGGATTAAGTATTACTTTCATTTTGGGAAAGGAGGCTAAAGTGATGATGTACACTGTTTTCGCGGATGCGCCGAAATTGGTAAAAGCACCCATTATGCTCGGAGATTTGCTTGCAACGGGACCAGTCTGCCCTTTTTTAGGCAAGCAAACTTCATATCGAAAACAGGTGCCGGTACTTTTAGCCTACTTTTAGTAAAAGATGCAACTATGACACTACCATGATTGCCTTGTAGTGAAAACGAATGGAAACACAACAGACGCCGGTATTATTAGGCGTCTTTTTTGCGTTCTCAACGACCAAGAGCAAGCTTCTCTCAGCCCCATGCAACAATCCTGAACGAGGTGTGGAGTCAAATTCCTCAGGTAGAAGAGTCGAAAATTCGGAGAGTGCTCGGAAATTTTCTGTTCTCCAAAGAAGACGTATTCAAAAAGATCGCTTCGCTCAGTGGAGACGAGAAAGCACGTTATCGTAGAGCTTCATTCGGACTGCGCCATGGTCTATGAAGGCAATTACGAAGACTACATGGAGGCCAGAAAACGAGAGCAGCTACAAAAATTTGGATGAAAAAGGAGAGAAATGATGATGTCTAATACAAAACAAGTAGCGATCATTACGGGAGCAGCAAGCGGAATTGGGAGAGCGACAAGCATGAAGATGGCTGCAAACGGGTATCAGGTTGTCCTGGTCGATTTCAATCAGGCTTTAGGAGAAGAGACACTGGCGCTCGTGCAAAACAATGGCGGTGAGGGAATCTTTGTAAAAGCCGACGTTTCCAAAGAAGAGGAAGTAGAAAATTACGTGAAAATGGCAGTCGAAGCGTATGGACGCATTGATGTTCTGTTTAACAATGCCGGAGTCATCCAAATGTTCGCTCCGTTCACGAGTGTCAATATCGACGAGTACGAGCGGATTATGTCAGTGAATGTGAAAAGTGTTTTTCTCGGAATGAAATACGCTCTGCCGATCATGGAAAAGCAAGGAAAAGGGGCAATCATCAATACAGCATCATCTGCTGGAATCCGGCCTGAGCACAGCATCGCTGTATATTCTGCAAGCAAGCATGCCGTCATTGGTTTGACAAAAGGGGCAGCGATTGAATACGCGAAAAAGGGAATTCGGATCAATGCGGTATGCCCAGGTGGTATCGAGACCGCCATCTTTAAAACAGTAGCGGATGCGTTCGCAAGCGGTGGCTATGTTCCAGAAGAAATTTCGCCAATGCGGATGGGCCGTCACGGTCAACCGGATGAAATCGCTGAAGTTGTCCTGTTTTTGGCTTCTGATAAAGCGAGCTTTATGGCTGGGGCAGTGGTCAGTGTAGATGGAAGCTTGACCGTCTAACATCACAAAGAGGCTGATTCAATCATATTGATTGGTCAGCCTCTTTTGTAATCAGCCAAAGATAAGCACACTTCGATGCAGGAGAAGGGAAGGAAATGAACAAGCCTGCATGGAATACACTACTGACTTTTTAATCCAGCTATCTGTAATCAGTACAGAAAGGAGCAGCTGTATGAATTTTAGCTTACAGGAAGTCATCGAGATACTTGAGCGTACCCCTCAGTCATTGGAGCTTTTTTTATCCGGCCTTTCAGCAGGGTGGGTGCAATGCAACGAGGGCGTAGGAACATGGAATGCCACAGAAGTGATTGAGCACCTGATTGAGAGCGAGAGAACCAACTGGATACCGAGACTGGAGATGATTTTGCAGGATGGAGAAAGCAAACCATTTCCTCCATTTGACCGCTTCTCGCATCTGAATGAAAAAACAGATAAAACCCTCGAACAAAAGCTGCTCGAATTTAAAATGGTTCGAACAGAAAATATCGCCAAGCTGAAGAAGCTGATTGATCCTTGTCAGCACCTCGAATTGACCGGGACCCACCCTGCCTTTGGCTCCGTGAAAGTAAGAGAATTGATCTCCACGTGGGCTGTACATGACTTGACGCATATCGCGCAAATCGTACGTGTCATGGCTAAGCGCTATCAAACAGATGTGGGACCGTGGGAAGAATATTTAGGAATACTGAAAAAGTAATCAGAGCATGCGTTGACGTGCTCGGATCTCTTCTCTGGCGCGGTCATTCATTCGGGCGGGACTCCATTTTGGCTCCCAAACGAGCGAGACGTTTACATCCTTGACCCCGGAAATGGCCGCTGCTGCTTCTTTTACATTGCTAACAATTTCATCTGCCAATGGACACTGAGGAATCGTCAGCGTCATCTCAATGTTTGCATGCCCCTGTTCATCCACTTTCACTTCATACACAAGCCCCAGATCCACAATATTCACGCCTACCTCCGGATCGAGAACTTCCTCCAAAGCGGACCAGATCGCATCTGTTGTATTCAAGCACGAACACCTCTTTCCCAATAATCACTATCGGTTACGATAACCCATTTTGCGGGCGTTTATGTAGAATCAGGTGCCTATGCTCGTATCGTTTTTTGTGTTTTAATCGAAGAAAGCTGTTAGCAATGTTGAGGAGGAGACGTTGCGAAAAACCAACGTCATACAAAAAGATGCGAGTAGATCGATTACTCTCCCTGCTGCTGATCCTGTCCAAAAGAGAGATGGTTACGGGCAAAGAGCTGGCGGAGCATTTTGAAGTATCCTTGCGAACCATTTATAGAGATATCGAAAAAATCGGGGAAGCAGGTATTCCGATAGCCTCGATAGGTGGCAAAGGCGGGGGATACTACCTGATGGAAAATTATCAAGTAGACAATCTTTTTTTAAATAGGACGGAAGCCCATACGTTCATGGCGGTATTGAATAATCTCGACTTGCTTTTCGGAAAAAACGAGAAGTTCAATGATATCGTATTAAAGCTCGAGAATACGTATAAGAAAGAGAAAAGGGACAGTGATAAGTGGAGCATCCAGATGTCCCATTTCAGCATGGAAAAAGAATTGAAGGAATACTTGTTTCTGATGAATCAGGCCATTGAAGAGAGCAAGCTGCTCGTCTTTGATTATATAAACAGGGATATGGAGTATTCCGAAAGAGAAGTGGAGCCGGTGCAAATCGCTTTTGTTTCCGGTCAGTGGTATTTGGTGGGCTTTTGCCGAAAAAGAAATGACTACCGAAGATTCAAGCTCGTTCGAATCAGGAATCTAAGGGTGGGCACAAGCTTCCACGACAGAAAGACGTCTTGGGAAGAAATCGAAAAGATTATCGAGGAAAGCTACAGTAAGCGAGGCATCGAGGTCACATTAAGGTTCTCCAATCGAATCGGTGCGCAGCTCACGGAGTATTTTTCCAAAGAAGCCATCAGAAAAACAGAAGACAACCACTATATCGTGGTGGCCCAGTTTCCATATGAGGAAGGCTTGCTCAAATATATTTTAAGCTTTGGCAAGGAGTGCGAAGTGATTGAGCCTCTTTTTTTGCGAGAGGAACTAAGAAAATATGTGAAAGAACTCATGGATTCCTACAATGGCTGACATACTGATGTCAGTCATTTTGCTTTATAGTGGGGGTATATGTATGAGGTACCCAAAAAGTGATGCTTTCGAAAGGGCAAGAAAAGAGGGCAGGATGGGCTTTGAAGAGGTCTTTTACACCTGTGATGGCTGCAAATTGTTTACGAAATACTCGCGTAAAGGAACTCCAAGTGTTCTCTTGCTTGCGGGAATGGGAGTTCACTGCGAGACGTGGAATGAGGTGCAGAATCGGGTCGCGGATATAACCACTACCTTTTCTTACGATAGGGCAGGTGTGGGAAGAAGTGATGCCGTCTCTAGTCCTCGGACATGTCATGATCTCGTGCAGGAGCTTGCCGAGCTGCTGCGGATGATTCCTGTTGAACCGCGAGAAAATCGATAAGCTCCAAAGCTATAAGCAAATCGCAGAGCATTCACAGCTAGCAAATATTCCACTATCGATCCTTATAAGAGGGCTACCAGATCACGAGCTGGATGGCTGGCCTCAGCAAGAAATACTCCAAATTGAGCAAGACCTGCAAGCCAAAATGCAACGGCTCTCAACTGCAAGCAGTTTTAAAATTGCCCGGCACAGCAGGCATTATATTCACCATGATGAGCCGGAAATTGTGATAGAGGAGATCGAAATGATGATAAAGGGGATAGCAAAATGAACGATATTCGAACAAAATTCATGCAGGACCTGGAACGAATTGAAGCGGAGAATTACCAGCTTCGTGCAGGAGAGCAGCTACAAGATTTTGTCGCACTCATGCTGGAATACATCGGTGATCCACAGCCAGAGCTTAGGGATAATCTGATCTATCCGACATTTCACCATTGGATCACAATAGAAAACAAGTTTACAGATGAAGAGCTGCTCAGTCTTTTAGCGACTTTAATCGATGAGCAGCATTTGTTCTATAATATTGGCAGTGACGGTGAGCCATCTGTATTTACTCGGACGTTTTCCGTTTTACCTGTCGCATTGATTTTGGGGAGACATTGTGAGCGGCCTTTTTTGGAGCAGGCTGATTTCCTGCATGTGAAAGAGTCCCTGCTTCGTTACTACAAGGAAGAAAAAGACTTGCGAGGCTATTTGACCGAAGGCGGGTGGGCGCATAGTGCCGCTCACGGAGCAGATGCATTGGATGAGCTGGTGCAGTGTCCGGAGAGTGACGAAGCACTGCAGCTAGAGGTTCTTTCTGCGATTAGTGGCATGCTGCATAACGGGAAGCATATTTTTAGTGACGAAGAGGATGAGAGGATCGCAACCATCGTATCTACCATGATGACAAACAATCTGCTCCCAAAAGCGGAAATAGCTAATTGGATAAGTGGTCTTGCCGGGTGCAACGACTGGCCGAGAAGCCGCAGTAAAGTAATCGCAGTAGTGAACACCAAAAGCTTTTTACGCAGCCTCTATTTTAGACAGAGAGAGGATTTCCACGAGAACGAGAGCGGTCTTGCCGAAGTGATACTTGCAGCCGAACGAAAAGTAAACCGCTTTGTGAGAGACCAGTCTTGATCGTAGTCTCATAAAAGAATGGTGAGAGGAAACCGGAAAAAATGGAAAGCTCAAACCTCCAGATGGAGGAGGCTTGGGGCATTTTCTCCGGTTCTTTGCTTCTTCTACCTCAATCCGCCCTCATACATTTCCCGCGCGTATCCCCCGAATAATGATCGAAGATATTTCAATGTATCTCTGAAAATCCTCTGTCGTAAACTCATCCAGCTGGTTTAAAAACCTCGCGTATTCTACTTTATCCAGTTCCTTGTGAAACTCATAGACGGTCCTTCCTTTTTCAGTCAGCTCAATAATGACTTCACGGTTATCGTCAGGGTTCTTGTATTTCACGACCAGCTCCTTCTTGATGAGCTTGTCTACCATTTGCGAGATGGCACCCTTTGTCTTGTTGGTAAGTTTGGAAAGTTCTGACGTGTTGGTTTGCACCAGATTGCCGATTAGATTAATCGTATGTGCCTCCACCATATATAGCTCGTCCTCCGTACCGTATTTTCTCGGTACGCTCTCATACGAGCTCGTTTTCCGCGACAGCTCATAAATCGTTTCCATCAACTCAAAAAAAACTTCTTCTCTTGTCATTTTTTCTCCTTTTAGCCATTTTCCTCGCGTATATGTGGCACCAATATCATTCCGAATAGTAGCTACAAATAGTATACCATAACCTGTCAGTGCCATTCTTTGGCTCATTTTTAGGATCAGAAACAAGTTTTTAAAAAATTCAAAAATCATTTGACTACCAATAGTTTAGGTGCTAAACTGATTTCAAATTCTTACTTTGTAAGCGTTAACAAAACGGTTTTCCAACTACAACCGTCAGAAAGGAAGAGACTTTTCGTGAAGTACAACTTCGACGAGGTAGTAAATCGGAGAAACACGTATTCGTTAAAATGGGATGGCGAGTCACTCATAAAGGAGCTGGGCTTCACCAATAGGTACGATGAAGAGACGATTCCCCTTTTTACGGCAGATATGGATTTACCGGTACCGCAGCCATTGATAGACGCCTTGCACAAAACGGTCGATCATCGCATCTACGGCTATTCAGTCATACCGGATGAGTACTATGCAGCTATTTGCCATTGGTTCAAAAAAAGACATGGCTGGGAGATCAAAAAGGAAGAAATCGTTTACAGCCCGGGCACCGTCCATGCCTTGCATGTCGCGGTAAAAGCTTTTACAGAGCCAGGTGATGGAATCATCATTCAGCGGCCCGTATATCCACCTTTTACTTCTGCAATTGAAGGGAACGGCAGACGAGTCGTCAACAATCCACTTATCTGTGATGAAGAAGGGCATTATTCTATCGACTTCGAGGATTTCGAGGCGAAAGCAAAAGAAGGCAGCACCAAAATGTTTATTCTCTGTCATCCACACAATCCTACCGGACGAATTTTCACGAGAGAAGAGCTGCAAACGCTAGCCGACATTTGTACAAGAAACGACGTGTTGATGATTGCTGATGAAATTCATGGCGACTTGATCAGGCGGGACCAGCTCTTTATTCCCATTGCCAAAGCCGCTCCAAATCACTCAGAGCAAATCATCACCTGCACGGCAATCAACAAAACCTTTAATACCGCAGGGCTGCACTGTACGAATGTTATCATACCCAATACCGAGCTCAGAAGCCGATTCAAGCAGGAGCAGGGTATGAGCTTGCCATCACCATTTACCATCGCAGCTTTGATCGCCGTGTATAATGAGGGGGAGGAGTGGCTGGAGCAGGTAAAAGCATATATCGACGAAACGATGGACTATGTCCAAGCATTTTTGGCTGAGAACATGCCACAAGTAAAAGTGAGAATTCCAGAAGGAACGTATGTGATGTGGATGGACTTTAGCGGATATGGGTTATCACCCGGAGAGGTTCATGAGCGGATTTACCACAAAGCAAACGTCATACTGGAAGACGGAAGCATGTTTGGGCAAGAAGGGCTGCCATTTCAGCGGATTTGTGTTCCCTCTCCAAGACCGCTCATTAAAGAAGCGCTAGAAAGAATAGCGAGAGAGTTTCAAATCCCGTAACAAAGGAGTGTAGCGAATGACCACAACAGGATCTGCGCTAAATGCATTTGGGGCTGCGAAGGAAGTAGAGGAATACGTCATAGAGATCCGGCGAGATCTTCATTTGCACCCTGAAATCGGTATGCAGGAAGTGCGCACCATGAAAGTCGTTACAGATGAATTGGAGAAGCTGGGAATCACGTATGAAATCGTTCCAAACGGAGGCATCATCGGGACGATCTGCGGTGAGCAGGAGGGCAAATCGTTAATCCTGCGAGCGGACCTCGATGCGCTGCCCATGCAAGAAGCAGAAACGAACCTGAAAGGAAAGAAAACGGTAGTCTCCCTAAATGATGACGCAGCTCATACATGCGGTCATGACGGTCACACAGCCATGCTGCTCGGGGCAGCAAAAATATTGTCCGAAAACAAAGACAAAATAAAAGGAAAAGTCATCCTCGTTTTTGAGCAAGGCGAAGAGATTGGAAAAGGAATCTTTGCCTTGGTCAATAGACTGGTTGAAATCGGCGCGGACGGCGTCTGGGGCATCCATCTCAAATCAGATGTTCCAGCCGGAAAGATATCGGTAGATGCAGGGCCGAGGATGTCGAGCGCTTTTGGATTTAAGGCGCAAATCACAGGAAAAAGCGGACATGGCTCCAGACCGGATTTGGCTGTTTCGCCGCTGGATTGCTTTACCGACTTTTACACCCATCTAAAAGCGATGCGGTTAACGTCTCTCGACCCGTTCAAGACGACTACATACTCCATTGGCAGTATTAGCTCAGGGTCAGCTTGGAACGTGATCCCCGATACCCTACAGTTCAGTGGAACCGTTCGTTATTTGCATTATGACCAAGGTGTGCTTGCTGAGCAGGAGCTGAGACGCCTATTAGAAAAAACGTGTGAGCTGCACCGCTGCTCCTACCAATTCCTGCATGATCCAAAGGCAGTTGATTTACTTGTCTACAACCCGGCAGATTGTGCGGCGATCGCCCAACATGCTGTTACCAAAGCAATCGGGTCGCATGCTCTGTATACGTATCCAGCCTGGATGGCGTCAGAATCGTTTGCCTTTTACCAAAAATATTTCCCGGGCGTGTTTGCCTTCGTAGGGATTGAAAACGAGGAGAAGGGGACAGGAGCCGAGCATCATAACGCCCATTTTGATATCGATGAAGATGTGCTGAAGCTGGGTGTAGCTGCAACTGTTCAATATACCCTTGATTTTCTTGGTAGCGAGCTGGAGGTAGCATTTACACCAGAGCAAAGGAGTGTGAAGGATTTATTTCAAGCAATGGGCTATTAAGCCCTATGCAACAATAATAGACAGAATGTTCTGTGTATAATCATGATCCGAAAAGAAAGAGGAGAGATTATATGACACGCAAACGAATCTGCTACATCCACGGTTATAATCAATCCTGTAGAAAAAGTATCGTAATCAAGATAGGAGGAAACATCGTATGGCAAATGATAGTTTGTACCAAAAGTCGTTTATTCGCAGATTACCGGAGCTGGGGAAGCTAGCTCCTGATACCTTCAAAGCCTTTCTGGCATTTGATAAGCTGGCTCTCGCAGAGGGAGTTATCCCAAAGAAAACGAAAGAGCTGATCGCGGTCGCCGTTGCTCATGTCACTGGTTGTCCTTATTGCATCGAGGCCCACGTGTCGAATGCAAAAAGATTGGAAGCCACAAAGGAAGAAGTTATGGAAGCGGTCATGGTAGCTACTGCTCTAAAAGCTGGGTCTGCTCTGGCGCATGGGCTGAATGGACTCAATGCGTATGACAAAACGGATGATGAGGAGCTGTATAAACGCTCGAATCTGGCTCGATTCAAGGAATTTCAGGAAGTGAGTCCAGACACCTTCCAAGCCTTCAACGCATTTGACCGGGAGGCGTTGAAAGCAGGCTTCATCAACAGAAAAGACAAGGAGCTGATTGCGGTAGCTGTCGCTCACGTCACAGGCTGCGCCTATTGTATTGAGGTGTGCACACCAAGAAGGCGAAGCAACTGGGCACGAGCCTGGAGGAGCTGGCAGAAGCGATTTTTGTAGCGACTGCGTTAAAGGCAGGCTCTGCTCTGGCCCATAGTGTAAATGCACTGAATGCGTATGATTCATAGGAAAAGACACACGAGATCATTTTTAGAGCTGCATGCAAGAAAAAGAGGGCTGCGTAAAAGTAGCCCTCTTTCTCCTGTTTCTATTCGTTATGCTCTTGCTCCTTCAGTACCTGACGCATCCTTATGTGGTTCTACTTTTGCCTCGTTATTCTTCCCCGCTTTTCCACTTCCCGAACGAAGCGGAATTTCTTTGAGGAACAAAGCAAGCACAACAGCAAAGCCTGCGACGATGGCACCTGTCAAAAACGTAGTCGTGATGGCATAGCTCATCGCTTCACGAATCAGATCAAGCATATGCGTAAACAAGGCTTGTGATTCTGGTGGCAAGCTATTCAGTACCGCCTCGATTTTTGGCTGATCCAGCAGGTTTTGCGGATTGGCGAACAGAGCCAGCTTTTCAGCCAGGGCTGGATCGGTTTGTGCTGACGAAGCACCTTGCCCCATGGCACCCGACAGATTGGACATTTTCGAAGCGATTCCTGCGCTCATGACACTGCCCATGACCGCAATCCCGATTGTTCCCCCGAGATTACGGAAAAGCTGGGAGGTTGCCGTAGCCACACCTAATTGCTGAGGGGCAACCGCATTTTGCACGGTCAAGGAGAAGACCGGCATCGCGATACCCATTCCGAGACCGAGAATAATCATGTACAGCACGAGCAAGTAAATGGGTGTAGTTGGAACCATGAAATACATCAGAACCATTCCGAGTGTCATCACCAAAAGACCACTGATCGCCATTTTTTTATACTTACCCGTTTTGGTAATGATTTGCCCGGACAGAGCTGATGTGACCAGCATCGCAATCGACATCGGCATCGTAACATAGCCAGCCATCGTAGGAGAAATTCCTTTTACCCCCTGAACAAAGAACGGGACGTAGATGATCGCGCCCATCATTCCTGCATTGAGGAAGAAACCGATCAGATTGGATACGGTAAAGATACTGTTTTTAAACAAGCCAAGCGGAAGCATTGGCGTTTTTACTTTGGTCTCTACCCAGATAAAGATGAACAGGGAAATAGCGGTGATGGCAAGCAGACTGAGAATTTGCCAAGAGCCCCATGCGTATTTGTTTGCACCTTCTCCTGCCCACGAGAAAGCGAGCAGCATCGGTACAATCGTTGTTGTCAAAAAGATAGAACCCCAGTAGTCGACGCTTTCTCCTTTTCGTTTTTCAACCTGTGGGAAATTGAACAAAATCAACAGGAACGCCACTACGCCGATCGGCAAGAAGATCCAGAACACCCAGTGCCAATCCAGATGATCGACGATGTATCCACCAAGGAGAGGTCCTGCCACACTGGATACGCCAAAGACGGCACTCATGACACCAGTCCATTTGGCGCGTTCGCGAGGCTCATACAAATCGCCCATGGCGGTAAAGGCTGTGGACATGATGATACCAGCACCGGCACCTTGGATGGCGCGAAATGTAATCAACTGAAAAATATCGCCCGAGAAGCCTGATAGCAAGGCGCCAATACTAAACAGTCCGATACCTGCAAGGATAAAAGGCTTTCTTCCATATATATCGGAGAGCTTACCGACGAGCACCGAGGCGACGGTGGAGGTCAGCAAGTAAATCGTAATCGCCCATGAATAATAATCCATGCCTCCTAATTTTGCGATAATGCGAGGCATTGCGACCCCGATGATGGTCTGGTTGATCGCGGAGAAGAACATCGCAGTAATAATCGCGATCATGATTGTAATTTTCCGCTTTTCTGTTAGGTTCGTCATGATATGTTCTCCTCTCTTGGTTGTTCGATATTCGCAAGCACCTGCTGATAAATGCGAGTCAAATGCGCGATATCGTCGTCAGACAAGCCGACGAAAATACTTTCCACGGTGCTTTTGAGCACCTCTCGATATTTCTCTAAAATTTCTCTTCCTTGATCCGTGATTTCCACATGCACGACTCTGCGATCAGCCGTATCACGATTTCGGTTTGCGTAGCCACAAGCAATCAATTTATCGGAGAGACTGGTAACTGCTCCTGGTGTAATATCCAATCGCTCCGCTATGGTCGATACCTTTTGTGGTCCGTTTCGATCGAGGATACGCAAGATCAAGGCTTGGGACCCTGAAACGAGTGAGTCCAAGTGTTTGTGCCACTGCGTTGAAACTTTTCTCTGTACTTGAATGTACAACTCTTCAAGCTCGGTAAGGCCTTGTTTATTGGGCATCGTGTCGTACCCTCCTTTTCTTTTGTGGGTGAATAATATATGTAGTGAATAATTCACCACGTGAAACAATATTGAGTATACAGCTAATTAGTTTTACAGTCAAACTATTTTATAGTTGTATGATTGGTAATCAAGACATTTCGTGGAATTTTCAGAGTTGCAATGCTACAATCTAATCTGTTGTATATTTTTTCATCTTAGAGCATAGATAGGTGGGGATTTTGTTGGTAGGGAAGAAGTTAACCAGTCTTTTGCTTGTCGCTGCATTGATGAGTCCGTTGTCTGCATTTGCACAAGGGACCACGCCAGCTGCAGGACAAGCATCTGGCAAAGCAGTAACACAGTCAGCAGATGTCGTATTGTCCAATGGTGCCGTGTACACCGTGGATAGAAATCGAAACTGGGCTCAAGCTGTAGCAATTCGTGGCGGAGAGATTGTCTACGTCGGCTGTGATGAAGGTGCTAAGAAGTACATTGGTGCAAATACCAAGGTTACTGATTTAAAAGGAGAAATGGTGCTGCCAGGCTTTATCGATAGCCACACGCACGCAAGCAAAACGACAGGCTTGATCTTCTCGATCGATTTGTTTGATGCCAAATCGATGGATGAGTACGTAGAGGTCATTCAGGCATTTGTTAAGGAGCATTCAGCGGAGAAAAATTTCCAAGGTCGCGGCTGGAGCAATCCAGTAGCACCAGGCATCGGTCCGTTGAAGGAAGTGCTGGACAAGATTTCAGCTGACAAGCCTATTGCACTCACATCCGATGACGGCCATTCCTTGTGGGTAAACTCGGCAGCATTGAAGCTGGCGGGCATTACCAAAGATACGAAAAATCCAGAGGGCGGAATCATCGAGCACGATAAGACAGGAGAGCCGTCCGGTACGCTCCGTGAAAAGGCCATGGATCTGGTGCTGTCCAAAATTGGCGGCTATACCGTCGATCAATACAAAGCCGGCATCGAAGAGTATCAGCACAAGGCAGTTGAACGCGGAGTAACAACCGTGCGTGACCCGGATATGTTGCGATACGCAAATGTACTGGAAGCATATGAGGGATTGGCGAAAGAAAACAAGCTGACCATCCGTTTCCGAAACGCGATCACTGCCAATCCAGACAAAGGACCTGAGCAAATCGCAGAGTTCGTGAAAATCAGAGAGCGCAATCAAAATCCTTTATTCCAAGTGAACGCTGTGAAAATCTTTATGGACGGTGTCGTTGAAGGTGCAACTGCTTATTTGGAAAAACCGTATGAGCACAAGAACACCAATGGCGAATTGATCTGGAAGCCGGACGTATATAAAAAGACCGCAGCCGCTGCTGACAAAGCAGGCTTCCAGCTGCATGTACACTCCATCGGAGATGCTTCTACCCGCATCGTTTTGGATGGAATGGAGTACGCAGAGCAGCAAAATGGCAAGCATGATGCTCGTCACTCGCTCGTTCATTTGCAGCTCGTAAACAAGACAGATATCGAACGCTTCAAAAAGCTCGGTGCTGTCGGAATCGTACAGCCATTCTGGTTTATGCAGGAAGAAGGGTACTACGACGAGATCGAAGTACCATACCTCGGCCAAGAACGCGCAGAGACAGAATATCCAATGAAGAGCTTTTTGAATCAGGGAGTACACATCGCGTCTTCTTCTGACTACATCGTGACACCGGAATTCAATCCGTTGCATGGCATTCAACAAGGTATCACCCGGATCGAAGAAGGTCAAACGGATGCAGCTAAAATCGCCAACCCAGAAGAGCGTGCGACTCTGGCTGACATGATAGCCAGCTTTACAATCGATGGTGCTTACGCCAACCATGTAGACGATATTACTGGCTCGATCGAGGTAGGTAAGAAGGCAGATATTATCGTACTGGACAAAAACCTGTTCGACATCCCGGCTACCCAAATCAAGGACGCTGCTGTAGTCCTGACTCTGGTAGAAGGAAAAGAAGTATATCGCCTGAAGGAAGCAAAGTAAATACGATCAAGGTCGCCCGCTTATTGGGGCGGCCTTTTTTCAGCGTAAAAATGGGCAAACTGCCACTAGGAAGCAAAGACGAAAAGGATTCTTCTCTTTTTTGCGGAATTAGGTGGATGGAAAAAATAATTTGATTAGATGTAGGAGGTGTCTGATTTGGCCCAATCGGAAGGAATCAAAGTGATCAAGCTGGAGATGAATGCTGGCGGCAATCCGTTTGTCGTTCATACCGCATTGTTCTGGGATGAGAATGAGGCGATTCTGGTGGATACCGGTATCCCGGGGCAGCTGGAGCTGATCCAATCCGTGCTTGCTGAGGAGTCCATCCCTTTTGAAAAGCTGACAAAAATCATCATTACACATCAAGACAGGGACCATATCGGCAGCTTGCCTGATCTGGTTTCTGCTGCGGATGGTCGTATAGAGGTACTTGCTCATGAGGTAGCGATCCCGTATCTTGCAGGTCAGACGCCCTTGGTCAAAAGTGGAGCTTTGGCACCACCCGTAAAGGTAGACCGCGCTCTTCAGGATGGCGATGTATTGCCGTATGCCGGCGGTATCCAGGTTATTTATACACCTGGACATTCACCTGATCATATTTCGTTGTATCACATTCCGAGCAAGACGTTGATTTCTGGTGATGCTCTCACTGCGCAAGACGGAGTGCTCCTGCCGTTTAATCCCGACTTTACTCCTGACAAAGAGCTGGCTACGCAATCAATCGCCAAGCTGCTTGATTTCGATATCGAGACCGTGATCGCTTACCATGGGGGAGTTTGTACTGGAAATATCAAAGAGCGCCTCAGTGAAATCGTCCAAAGTCTAAAGAAATAAGGGGCACTACGCTAACCAGTCAAACACACCTCCCGAGCGTGCTTGGCTGGTTTGTGTTTCCTTTATAGATTGAAGCAAACGTAGGAGGAGTTTATCTTGAACGCTCAGGAAATATTTGCGCGCTAACCCAAAATTGCTATTCATGCTATAGTTGGGAATAGATAAAAAAGGCAATAGAGAAGAACTATTCCAGAAAACCTTTCTTGCATGCGAGGAGGTTTATATGAACGATACCGCCACAAGCTTGAATCAGTTTCAAAAAGCCATAAGCAAAGAGAAAATCAATGCCTGTCTGGTGCAGCGGGGAGAAGAAGTCATTCTTTCCTATTTCCGCAATCCCAAAATGAGCAGCAAGCTGTTTCAAATACACTCCGTTACGAAAAGCGTACTGTCCCTTCTCATAGGAATCGCAATCGAGCGTGGTCAGATTACAAGCATACATACCCCGATCTTCACCTACCTGCCGAACGTACCTTTGGAAAAGCACACAATCACGATCGAGCATTTACTCACCATGACACCTGGCTATGAGTGGCCTGAGTTGACGAGCTGGGGTGGTACTCCGTTTCCAATGATATATAGCAAGGACTGGGTCAAGTTTATTTTGGAAAAGGGCATGGAGCGCACACCTGGAGAAGCCATGAACTATGATTCAGGGGCGTCTCATCTATTAAGTGCCGTCTTGCAAAAGGCTACTGGGGAAAAGGCATCCGCCTATGCGAGGAGAGAGCTGTTTGCCCCACTAGGCATCAAAGAATATCGTTGGCCTGAGGATGCCAAAGGGATAACCATCGGAGGATTCGGGCTTTGTCTGCGTGCTGCGGATATGCTTAAATTGGGATTACTCGTCTTGAACAAGGGGATTTGGGGGAAGCAGCGCTTGCTTTCAGAGGAATGGCTCTCCGCTTCCACGCGTGCCTACTACCATACATATGATCACGTCGGTTCCTATGGCTACCATTGGTGGATTTTGACGGATGAAAACAAGAAAGCATACGAACCCGCTGCTTTTTTCGCCATGGGCTACGGGGGGCAGTACATTCTCGTTGCTCCCGAGCGGCAACTCGCCATCGTCATGACAAGTGAGCTATTTGGAAATACATTTCTCCCACTCCGGATGGTCAAAAGCTTGCTGCTGCCGTTTCTTCGTGATTCGTAGCTTGTTCAGAACTTGTTGAGAAGTTTTTTTTATACTATCAGAAAAGATAATCGTTTCAAGACGGATAGAACGGCACAACTAGCATAGAGTGATGTTTTGGAAAAAAGGAGCAAATGGATGATCGCAAGTATTGGTGCAGTAAAAAGGAACCTCATCTTCAAAAGCGCCGCTGTCATGATGGTCGTAGGGCTATTATCTGGCTGCTCGATGTTTGGCGGGAAGGAAGAGGCATCGCAGACGGTGGAGCCGCCAGTTGAAAAGATCACCCGATATACAGGTGAAAAGAGCAAGGTGATCCCGTACGTCTATACAGCTAGAAAAGAACTGAGCCTGACCTTCAATGGCATGGGTGACCAAAAAATGATGACACAGATTTTGAATGAACTGGACGCTAGTCATATCAAGGCAACGTTTTTCCTACCAGGGATGAGGGTAGCAGAGGAGCCGAATATCGCCAGAGATATTTTAGCGAGAGGCCATGATATTCAAAACAATACATTAAATCAGTTAGACATGAAAAAGCTCAGCTACGATCAAATTTACAAAGAAATTCAACTGAGTAATGAGGTCATCAAAAAGGAAACGGGCGTCGAGCCGCGCTTTGTCCGCACCAAGTCAGGAGACTACACGGATGATGTTCGTTTGGCAGCGGCTCATCTCGGCATGGCTGGAGTCGTTACGTACAACATCAATCCAAAGGATCGCGATAGGAAGGATGCCAAGACGATTGGCGATTACGTGACAAGATATATCTCGCGGGGAGGTATCGTATCGTTAAATACCGATATTAACCCCGAAGTAATTCCGTCCATCAAGCTGATTGCCAAAGCTGCCGAGGATATTGGCTACAAATTTGTTCCGCTCAGTGAGCTGGTAAAAAACGGCGGAGAGAGAAAGCCATTGGAACAAATTCCTGGCTATGATGCGGTCAAGGTTAATCCGAATTACCAAAATGCGAAGTACAAGCTGATCTATAAGGCGGAGACGAATAAAAAGCAGGTTGCGCTTACTTTTGATGACTGGGGCAGCGACAAAACGGTAACCAAAATCCTCGATATTTTAGCGGAGCATGATGTGAAAGCGACGTTTTTCTTGCGTGCTGCCGGTGTAGAAAACAACCCTAATTTGGCGAGAGCGATGGTGGAGGGCGGGCACGACGTAGCCAACCACTCCTACAGCCACCCGGTCGTAACGACTTTGACCCCCAAAGAATTACAAAAGGATTTGGTCAAAGCACACCAGGTAATTACCGAAGCTATTCAACAACAACCCGTGATGCTGTTCAGACCACCAACGGGAGTTGTGGATGATCAGACAGGAAAGGTCATTGCGGCGGTAGGGTATCACGATATTGCGATGTATGACGTCACGACCCTTGACTGGGACAACAAAAATAAAGCGAGCGACATCGTCAACGGCATCATGACCAAAACTGAAAACGGAAGCGTCATACTGCTGCATATGCTTGATGACATCCACACCATTGAGGCGCTGCCAATCGCACTCGAAGGCTTGAAGAAAAAAGGCTATACGTTTGTGAAAATGGCAGATCTGATCAAAGAGTAATCCCAAAAGCCAGTCTGACACTTCCACATGTGTTTGGACTGGATTTTTTGCGAGTAAGAGTGAGGGAGTGTACAAAAATGAGGGGAAAAGGAGTAGAAGCAATGATAGTGGAAAAAATCAGATTCAAGAAGCGCTTGCTGGTAAAAGCGCTTGGAGTGGCGACGGCAGTCGTAATGCTTTTGAGCGGAACAGCGATGGAGAGCATGGTTTATGCAGCCGAAAGTAAACCGGAAAAAACTACACCTGCTCCAGCTACGCCAGCTCTAAAGGTCGTTCGCTATACAGGGGAGAAAAGCAAAGCCGTATCGATGGCATATACAGCAAAGCCTGAGCTGGCGCTGACTTTTAATGGTTTGGGAGACGAGAAGAAGTTAACTCAGCTTTTAGCTGATCTGGATACGTATAAAATCAAGGCAACATTTTTCCTCCCGGGGGACCAAGTAGCTAAGAAACCGCAGCTTGCCAAGCTGATTGTCGCCAAAGGGCATGAAATTGAAAACAACGCTGTGACCGGAAAAGATTTGACCACGCTTAGCTACGAACAGATTTATCAACAGATTAAGAGCAGCAAGGAACAGATTGTGAAGCATACGGACATCACTCCGAAATATGTCCGTACCTGGATAGGCACCTACACGGACGACATTCGTCTGGCAGCAGCTCACAACGGACAGGAAGCGGTGATCGGGTACAGCTTTTTCCTGCATAACTGGCATGATGAGACAGATGAGCAAAAGAGCAAATATGTACGTCGATATATAAACCGTGGAGGCATCATCACACTTGATATCGATGAGAATATTCATCTCCCCATCTCGATCCCGTTGATTGCAAAGGCCGCTGCCGATACTGGATACCAGTTCGTTCCACTAGAGACGCTGATTGCACATGGGGCGGAGAAGAAGACGCTGACAGCTATCGAGGGACATGACGCAGCGAAAATCAATCCTGATTTCAGCGGTGCGACGTATAAAGCAGTCAAACGGTTTGAAACCGATGAGAAGAAGGTAGCCATTACGATTGACGATTGGGGCAGCGACGAAACGGTTACAAAGATTCTCAATATCCTGGACAAGTATCATGTGAAGTCTACCTTCTTCCTGCGAGCTGACGGGACAGTCAAAAACCCGAATTTGGCACGTGCGATTCTGGAGGCTGGACATGATGTAGCGAATCACTCGTATTCCCATCCAATAAACACCCAGATTACGACAGAGCAGCTGCAGCAGGAAATTGTAAAAGCCCATCAGATTATTACAGAAGCGATTCAACAAAAGCCTACAATGTATTACAGACCACCTGCAGGAGCGGTCAACGAGCAAGTGCTCAAGGCGATTGCGGCAACAGGCTATGAAACCGTGGCCTTGTTTGATGTCATTCCTTCTGATCATGACAAGCGTAAAACAGCAGACGATATTGTGAACACCGTACTGGAACAAACGAAAAGCGGAAGCATCATTTTGTTGCATATGCTCGATGACATTAGTACCGTTGAAGCATTGCCGCGCATTATCGAAGGGCTGCAACAGCAGGGGTATACCCTTGTCAAAATGACAGAACTTGTAGAGCAGTCAGAATAGCGCTGGAGAGCGAATCCCTTTCTTGCAAAGGGATTTTTTCTTTTGCTGCTATGACCCGATTGCAGTCAAAGCGCATATCGACATGTTTGTAGATATGATTATCAAAAGACACGAAGAAAACAAAGCAAAAAAATAAACGAGCGTCGAAATGAAAATCCCTTTTTATTGGCACAAAGATAGCTGAAGTGGGGGGAGAAACAGGTTTCCGATCTGCGCTCCGGTCTTCACCCTGCGAGGGAGTGAAAACTGTCCGCTCCGCAGTGATTTCCGGGGAAACGTCAAAGTGGTAGCCGCTTCGTAGCTTATACAGGGTGACGTTTCTGGTTCCCGTAAATCACTGCTCCGCTAAGCGGGGTTACGCGAGTCGCTCCGCCTGGAAACCTGTTTCTCCAGCGAGCTGGAGTGCTTTCTAGTGGCGCAGTTTCCCTTTAACCCAAGAGCGCCATTTCTCTATTATGAATATCCAATACCTCAATCTTCACAGCACCACCAAGACGATGCGACACTAGATCAGACAATTCTTTTAGCGCCATATGAAACTCATCGCTTCTTGTTTCATCGATTAATTCAATACAGAGGAATGCATTTTTCGTATTTTCTGTTAGCATCGTTCGCTGAGCTTCGCGCCAATTCCAGCATCTGCATATGGCTCCGTCATCATCTTTATAAACAATTTCACCTTCATAAGGAGAAGCATTTTCATCACTGCCCAATGGGATAAACGGTTCGTTGCCATTTGCCTGCGTTAGTCGAATATCGCCTACAAAAGTATCGATATCTTCCCCACCACATGGAAATCCATAGCGCAATGAAATGGAATTATAGATGTCAACAAGCGGGTTTATGGTTCCAATATGATTGCCATTTTTTACTCTTTTTAATAAAGCTTCAATGGAGCACCTTGCCCCTTTTTTGGTCTTGAATTTCTGAAAAGCTTCTCGCCATACGAGTATGACTGGATTCGCACTGAATTCCTCCAGACTTAAGGATTTATGTGCTTCTTTCTCTGCATCCTGCAGTAGTTTCTCGTAGATTTCAACGTCTCGTATTGAATTATCAAGCCCCTGACAAATAACGGTGCCTATTTTTGCATGTGGGAATAACGACCAAAAATCATCTTCAATGATAAATTTCGTCATAACCTATCTCTCCTTATCTACCGTTATGTTTTGGACGGGCTGGCAAAGGCGGAGAAGACTCCAAGAGCTATATATAAATAACCAGTTATCCGGTTCAGTAGCTTTGAATTCGCATTACTGCCCACAACCCGTTTTCGAATACTTGCTGCAAGAAAGGCATACAGACCATCGCTAATAAAAGCTAGGATAATAAATATCGCTCCTAAAAGCAAAAATTGTACGGAGACTGACCCAGCAGAAGGCGATATGAATTGCGGAAAGAAGGCTAAGAAAAAGAGTGCTGTCTTAGGATTCATTACTTCTACAAGCGCTGATTCGTAAAAAATCTTTAGCAATTTTTTACGAGGGGCTTTTGGAATTTCTGAAGTCGTACTTTCCGATGCAGAAAATAAAGTCTTGCACCCCAGATAGATCAGATAAGCAGCACCCAAGTATTTCACGATCGTAAAGGCTGTTGCTGATGTCATAAGGATCGCCGAAACTCCAATTGCTCCAGCTAAAACGTGAACAGCACCACCAAGAGATACACCAAGAACGGATACCAGACCCGCTTTCTTACCTTGATCTATACTTCTTGCCATAATATAGAACACAGCTGGCCCAGGTATGATTAACAATGTAGCGGCTGCAACTATAAATAGCCAAATGGTTGAAAAATCCATGAAATGCAACTCCTCGTTGTTTTTGTGCAAACATTTACCTCTGGCCGATCATTTAAATAACTCTTTCCGCTTCTCTCGCAACCACTCGGCAACCTGGATATCCCCTTGTTCGTCTGATTTTTCCAGCTCTGTAACAATCGATTTATAATCGGTGTCGTTGCGATTCTGACTCATTTTGGCTGCAGCTTCAATCGAGGTAATTTCAATTTCGAACCCAACGATTCCTTTCATTTGCTTCTCAAGCGACTCAGGATTAAACGTATCCCATAGCCTTCCATTTTCTCGGTGAGATTCATAGTGTGTAAGCATAGAATCCAAAGCCGATTTCAGCTCATCCCAAGCGAGTATACGTGCAGTTCCATACGCATGTACTGCGAGATAATCCCAAGTGGGAACCTCTTCGCGCTCATACCAGCTTGACGAAATGTAAGCGTGTGGTCCTTGAAAAATAAGTAACACATCACTGTTATTTTCCAATGTTTCCCTCTGTATATTTCCGTATGCGATGTGCCCAGTCGCGTAAATTTTTCCTTCTTCTTCACGAATCTCCACAGGTATGTGCGTAGCCAACGGGCGATGCTCATGGGCAGTAATCAACAAGACAAACGGGTTAGACTTCATCATTTGAACTGCTTCATCATGATCCATACGATATTGCTTAGGAATGTACATCGTAATCATCCTTTCCATTAGAAAAAAATCTTTGTAAAGAAATAATATGATTCAATCTGACATAAAAAAAGATACAATAACAAATAAATATACATGTCAGGAGGGGTGCAAATGAAAAACACCATTTTTACCTTCACAGATCACTCTCCTAAATACAAACAAATCTACGAGAAATTTAAATCATTTATTGAGCAAGGTGACCTTCTGACAAATGAGAAGCTGCCCTCTATTCGTCAGCTTGCAGATTCCTTACACGTAAGCCGTAATACTACGTTAATGGCATATGAACAGCTGGTTGCCGAAGGATATATTCGCGGAGAGGGCCGACAAGGTTATTTTGTAAATGAAGTAGAGCCCCTCTTAACTCAGGAGGAATTCATTCCTCTTCATCCAAAACAAACAGAGTCAAAGAAGCATCTGGCAGTTAATTTCAGGTCAGATGCCGTTGATCAAACACATTTCCCACTGAAAATGTGGAGGAGGATTGCGAATCAAGTATTAACGCTACCGGATAGCTTTCAATATGGAGAACCGTTTGGCGAAGTATGTCTGCGCGAACAAATCTCCACCTATTTGTTTCAATCACGCGGAGTGAAAACAAATCCAGATGCAATCATTATCGGAAGCAGTACCCAACAAATGCTTGTCTATCTTGGTCAGATTCTGAAGCAAGAGTTCCAAAGCATTATCGTTGAAGACCCTGGTTACGACGGTGCTAGAGAAGCTTTTCAATTCCATCGTTTTATGTTTGAGACTTTGCCGGTTCATGAAACAGGTGCTGATTTTTCACAGGTAGAACAAATGAAATCGCGATTAATCTATGTCACCCCTTCTCACCACAGTCCAATTGGCGTAAGCATGTCTATTCAACAACGGCAAATGCTTATTCAATGGGTTAACAAGATGAGTGGATATATTATCGAAGACGATTATGATAGTGAATTCCGCTATACACAAAAGCCGTTTCCTGCTCTTGCCTCCATTGATTCAGCAAGAGTTATTTATTTAGGGAATTTCTCAAAATCATTTCTTCCGGGAATCCGTTTAACATATATGGTGCTCCCAGAGTCAGTATTAAATCGATATAAAAAGTATTATTCCCATTTCGAGAGCCCTACTTCGCTTTTCAGCCAGCTCACAATGGCGAAATTTATGGAATTGGGAGAATGGAATCGGCATGTGAAACGAATGCGTCTCGTTTATAAGCGGAAAATGCTGCACTTAGTTTCTGAATTAAAAAACCAATTTGGCCCCAATATTTCTGTTATCGGCGAGCAGTCTGGTTTGTACTTATTAATCAAATTACATCTGGATTGCACGGAAGAATGGTTAATACAACGCGCTTTTTCTTATGGTGTAAAAGTATGTCCCACCTCACTCTACTTTATAAAAAATCAAACCGACTACCCAATCATTAAGCTTGGATTTAGTCATCTTTCTTGTTATGAAATTGAGCTTGGTGTCGGTCTGTTAAAAAAGGCATGGATTTCATAAGACAAGCCCTCCTGTTAGCCATTTTCATCAGGAGGGCTTGGCCCCTACAAATTCCTTCGCCGGATATACCACCCAAAGCGTTTTCTCCGTTTTCCTCCTACCACAACAGTCCGCAATTTATCCGTCTTTTCTCCCTCCACACCCAAATCTTACAAAACCGAAAGTAAACTGTAAGGTAGATCAATAGCACCTCCACTCGAAACTCGGTACATTTAGTAGCGAGGAGAAACAACGATGGCAGTCGGATGTTACTAACGAATGGAGGATAAAAAATGAGCGCAGCTGTACTAGAAGTAAAAGACGTACAGAAAGTATACGGAAAGAAGGGAGAAAGCCAATCCCACGCACTAAAAGGGGTCTCACTGACGATTGAGAAAGGGGAGTTCGTCGGAATCATGGGTCCGTCGGGTTCCGGGAAAACGACTCTGCTTAATGTCATATCCACACTGGATCGGCCTACGGGAGGGTTTATCCAGATTGCAGGCACGAACATTACACAAATGAAACAAAACCAGCTGGCTGATTTCCGGTCGCAGAAGCTGGGGTTCATTTTTCAGGATTTCAATCTGCTTGAAAACCTATCGATCTACGAGAACATTGCCCTGCCGCTTTCGCTCCAAGGCGTTTCTTCCAAAGAGATTGGTGCAAAAGTAAAGAAGGTAGCCCAGACACTGGGCATCGAAGAAATCTTGTCAAAATATCCGGTTCAGGTTTCGGGCGGGCAAAAACAACGTGCTGCTGCTGCTCGTGCACTGGTACATGACCCAGCGATTTTATTGGCGGATGAGCCGACGGGAGCACTCGATTCCAAAAATGCAAAAAGCTTGCTCGAAACGATGACAGATTTGAACGAAAATCACCAGGTCTCGATCATGATGGTTACCCACGATGCATTCAGTGCCAGCTATTGCAAACGTATCTTGTTCATTCAGGACGGCAATCTGTACACGGAAATTCATCGCACTGGGGATCGTCAGCAATTTTTCAAACAAATTCTGGATGTCCTTGCCGAGCTTGGTGCATCTCATGATGTACGCTAGGAGGAGCAAAAGATGCTGCTAAAGCTATCACTGTCTAGTATGAAAAAGATGATGAAAGACTACCTCGTGCTCTTAGTAGGCTTGGTCATCTCGATTTCGATCTTTTACATGTTCCAGACGCTGGCGTTGAATTCAGACTTCACCAAAGGAAACTCGGTGATCAAATCTATTCAGATCGTCTTTAACGTCGGGGCATTTCTGCTCGCGTTGATCACGATTTTTTATATCTTTTTCGCCAATTCCTTCTTGCTTTCGCTGCGTCGCAAAGAGCTGGGAATGTACATGGTGCTCGGGGCAAAAAAAGGAAAGATCAGCCAGATCCTCTTTTTAGAGACATTGATGATGGGGATTGTTTCGCTCGTGATCGGTACGATCGTCGGGATTGCGTTGTCGAGCGGAATCGGAGTGCTGCTCATGAATTTGCTGGAGATTTCGGCAGACGGCTACTATCCGTTTTATCTGCCTTCGGTATGGATGACATGGGGCTTTTTCATGGTGCTGTTTCTATTGACGTCCACGATCAATGCAGTTCGCTTGGCACGCGCAACGGAACTGGATCTCATCCGCGCTGAACAGCAAACCGACAATGTAAAAGCAAAGGGCTTCGGGACGGTTCTGGTCGCTATACTAGGGGTCGTTCTCGTCGCGGTCGGCTACTACGGATTGATAGAGATCATGACTCTTCAGTTGCTAGGTTTCTTGATAGGGGCGATTGCAACAACTGTCGGGACGTATCTGCTATTTATCTCGCTTTTACCTGTGCTGGTGCAGGCATTGAAACGAAACCAAAAGCTTAACGATCAGAGTTTGAATGCCTTTACACTTGCCCAGCTGCGTTTTCGGGTAAATAACCTGACCAAAATTCTCGGTACAGTGGCTATGCTGATCGCTCTTGGGGTAGGGGCGATGGCAGGTGGACTTGCTTTCCAAAAAAACGTTGATTTGATTGCCAATGTCGGGCATGTCTATGATATCTCTTTACATGATCCGGTCAACGAGGATCAGGAAGCACTGAAAAAGATGACAGTACTGGAGCAAAATACGTATCGTTACAAAGTGAATGAGGATGCAGTGTATTACGTCAAGGATGATTTATTGGCGCATCCACCGTTGATTTCAACCAACGACATACAAAAGTACGATCCAAACAAAGAGCCTGAGCGAATTGCTGAACCACTCCCTGCAAATCTGTATGGGATGAACGAAGACAAAGATGAAAAGACAGGGCAGAAGCTGGAACGGCTGCCTGATGAATGGTATCAAGCGATCTCGCAGGAGTTCACGATCAGCTACAAAATGTATGACGGCAAGCCGGTGCGCGTCGTGGATCAGGCAACCTTTGCGAGTGTAAAAGGGAATGAACACACCGTTGTAATTGCCAAAGTAGATGACTTTTTGAAATATAAGCAAGACATCAAAGCAATGAATCAGCGTCAAAAAGAGCAGATCAAGCCAGCCTCAGAGGATGAAGAGGTGTATCTCACGACGAAATATGGCACCTACGAATCCGTCTATGCTTTTACCAGTGGGACGATGTTTATGGGCTTTTTCTTGGGTGTAGCGTTTTTGGCGATGATGGCGAGCTGCCTGATGTTTAAAATTTTGTCCGGTGCTAACCGTGACCGTGACCGCTACAGCATGCTGAGAAAGATTGGAGTGCGCAGATCACTGCTGGTGGGCTCCATCTATAAAGAGCTGCTCTTCGTGTTCTTGTTCCCGGCTTTAATGGGACTGACACATGTGTTGGTCGGCATGCAAATGTTTTCGTTTATCTTGTTAGAGCCGTACGTAAATATTTGGGTACCAACCGTTATTTTCGTGGTGATCTACGCACTGTACTATCTCATCACGGTAAGGCTGTATCGTGGAATCGTTTTGCCAAAAGAAATGTAATCAAGCATCAAACAAGAATCCTCCGATTTCGGGGGATTTTTTGCATTTTGCTCATTGACAAAGATAATGATAATCATTATCATAAATCCTTGGAAGACATGTATATATTTCCATGTGAGCAGTCACGCTCACTGTATCTTAGAACGATAAAAAGTAAGGGGGATCATTACATGCGTTTTGTTAAGCTGCCAATTTTTCTAGGATGCTTGTTTGCACTACTGCTGCTTGCTGCGTGCGGAAATACAGGCACAAACACACAAACAGGCTCGTCCTCGCAGCCAGCTCCACAAGCTCAGCCGGAAGCAGGTAAGGCTGGAGAAGAGCAGGTCCGCACGGTTAAGCACATGAAGGGTGAAACTACGATTAAAGGGGTTCCAAAGCGTGTCGTAGCATTGGAATGGAGCAGCGCTGAGCACTTGTTGGCACTTGGTGTACAGCCTGTAGGAATTGCGGATATTCCCAACATGAAAAAGTGGGTGAAGCTACCAGTAGAAATTGCTCCAGATGCTGTTGATGTAGGCAGTCGTACTGCACCAAACCTGGAATCAATCATGCTTTTGAAGCCAGATTTGATCATCGGTTTGAAACGGAATGTAGAAGCAAACTACGACGAACTGAGCAAAATTGCACCTACGATCGCATATGATTCCAACCCGCCAGAGGGTCAGGGTGACCAGTATTCCCGAATGATTGATACTTTTAAAGAAATTGCGGATATTGTGGGGAAAAAGGAAGAGGCAGACAAGGTTTTGCAAAACCTAGACAAGACGTATGCCGAAGCCAAAGAAAAAATCGTTGCTGCAGGAAAAGACAAGGTTCCATTCATTCTCGCCATGGGCTACAGCAACCAGAATGCAGTTGAATTCCGTCTGTCTACCGATAACTCCACTGCTGTGAAAATCTTGGAGCACATCGGTTTGACGAATGCCTATAAACCGAAGAAATTCGAGCAAAACGGGATGACCACTACAGACGTAGAAGCACTCCCAGCCCTGCAGGATGCCAACTTCCTGCATATCATCCAGGATGATGATAACGTGATTGAAAATCAGTTGAAGAACAATCCAGTATGGAACGGTCTCACCTTTGTAAAAGAAAATCGCATCTATGCATTGGGCGGTGACATGTGGCCTTACGGCGGTCCATTGTCTGCAGAAATTATGGCGAAAAAAGCAGCTGATCTGCTGACGAAATGAGTCTCGCCAAGCGTGAAATGATAGCCCGATCCGACATTCATCCAGCCCCTTCTGTTTCAAGAGGAGGCTGGAAGCCGTTATGGATGTTAGTGGGAGGGCTAGTGGTTCTGTTCTTACTGACGTTTGTGAGTTTGACACAGGGCATGGCTGATATTTCGCTGCGCTCGGTTGTACAGGCAATTATCTCCCCACAAGACATTGCTGATCATCAGCTGATACGCGGGGTCAGGCTGCCAAGAACGGTCATGGGCCTATTGGCAGGGGCAGCACTGGCAGTATCGGGTGCCTTGATGCAAACGGTGACTCGCAACCCGCTTGCCTCTGAAACGACACTGGGCGTAAATGCCGGAGCGTATTTGTTTGTCGTGTTTGGAATGGTCTTTTGGCCGGCTATTTTGCATCAATATCCGCTTCCTTTTGCCATGGCGGGAGGAATTCTCGCGGCTGTTGCTGTTTACTTTATGGCAGGCGGACGAAAAGGAAGTCCTGTGCGTGTAGCCTTGTCCGGGATGATCGTCACACTGGTTTTCTCCTCGCTTACGAGTGCTATCATTTTATTTAACGAAGAAACGACACAAGGGATATTTTTATGGGGCTCAGGCTCCCTCAAACAAAATGACTGGTCCGGTGTAGCATTTAGCTGGCCGCTCATCATTGGCGGAATTGTTGTCGGTTGCCTGATGGCACGGCAATTGGATGTGCTTTCATTTAATGAAGAAACGGCACGCTCTCTGGGACAAAAGGTAGGTAAGACACGCTTACTGGCCATGCTCATTGCTATTCTCGTTACGTGTGTCAGCGTCAGTGTCGTTGGCCCTATCGGTTTTATTGGCCTTGTTGCCCCACATTTGGTTCGCTTATCCGGAATGACGAGACATAGCTTGCTGCTGCCGATCAGTGCGATTTGGGGTGCAGCACTACTCGTTGCCTCAGACACGATCGCACGGACGTTTGTCAATGCGTATGGCGAGCTTCCGGCGGGTGCGATTACCGCTGCAATCGGCGGACCTTGGCTGATCTGGCTTGCGATGCGGGTTTCTCGCAAAATGAGTGCAAGCACTGGAGCTGGCGCATCCATGAGTGTAGGCGGCTGGCGTTCTCGAGTCCCTTATCCGGTCTGGATTATGGGGTTCAGCGGTCTTTTGGTTATCGTCTGGATGATAAGCCTGGCGAGCGGAAACATGTACATTCCGTTGTCAGAGGTTTGGGCTATCTTTATGGGACAAGGAAATGATCTTTATCGCCAATTGCTGTTCGAGCTGCGGATGCCTCGAGTCTTGACGGCTGGATTGGCGGGCGTCGCATTGGCAGTGAGCGGCAGCATGATGCAAAGTGCTGTTCGCAATCCGCTTGCCGATCCACAAATTGTCGGCGTGACAAGTGGGGCTGGTGTTGGAGCGATTTTACTCTTGCTCGTCTTTCCACATTTGTCTGACTGGATGCCGCTTGGCGCGCTGCTCGGTGGGATTGCTTCTGCTGTGATTGTATATGCCGTATCGTGGAGACGGGGGCTCAACCCTATCATTTTGACGCTTGTAGGGATTGCAGTAGCCGCAGCAGGCGCAGCCTTCATCAATATTTTGATTGTACAGGCGCAGCTTTTGGCAGCTCCGGCCCTCGCTTGGATGGCGGGAAGCACGTATGGTCGCGGCTATGTAGAAGTAAGCCGCTTGCTGCCAGCGCTCCTCGTGCTGTTGCCAGTGGCATGGTGGCTGGGACGTCGCGTTGACTTGCTATCTTTTAATGACGAGAGCTCGATGGGACTCGGCTTGCGTGTACGTCGCACAAGACTTTACGTAGCGATGATTGCGGTATTACTTGCTTCTCTGGCAGTGGCGAGTGTAGGGGCAGTCGGTTTTATCGGTTTACTCGCTCCACATGCTGCGCGAATTCTCGTCGGCTCGCATCATCGCAAGGCAGTGGTTATTTCAGCCTTGCTCGGTGCTTTGCTTTTGGCAGCAGCTGATTTAATTGGTAGAACCATTTTGATTCCAAAAGATATCCCGTCAGGAATTGTCGTAGCACTCTTGGGGGCACCTTACTTATTCCTCTTGATGTTCCGGTCGACTCGTTCTGGCTCCTAAATAAATACGTAACTCCTTTCGTAAAAGAGTAGACCAGCCAGGTATGTTACATCCGCTTGTCTACTCTTTTTGCTTGAGCAACCAAGTCTGTATGAAAGGCAAGGGGGTGTGTCTATGTCAGTCCATCACAATAGAATATCGCATTTTCTGGTCTCGTTAAAAAAGCATAGCTGGAGAGCAGGCTTTCGTTTGCGGTCACGACGAGTACCTACGCATGTGCTGTGCTATGTGGCAGAGGGATGCGGTACGGTCACGATTAATGGTAAAACGGGTGAGATCAGCTCGGGGACTGCGGTACTGCTTCCCCCGGGGCTGAGAATAGAAGCGCTCGCAACAGAAAAGGCGCCTTTAGTCTTTTATGTGCTCTCATATGTGGAAGCAGCCTTGCAGCCAACCAATCAGGTCGTGGAGATGACCAAAACCGGGCTGCTTGCTGCCGATTTACGAACGGATTCGATCGCGTTTCCGATCAGTCTGCCAGCTACCCTTTTGTCCAAGCTGGAGGAACTGGCTGCGGCTCTTTCCAACCAGGACTACGCCTCTGTTTTACACGGACAGCTATTGTTTTATGAGCTGCTCTCTTTTCTCCATACAGAGCAATTGCAGCATGCGGAAAAAGGAATGGGATCAGTGGAAGCGACGCTTGCTTACATGCAAAAAAACTATCGGGAGCCGCTGGATGTGGGTATCTTGCCTCGTGTTGCCCAGATGACGCCTAGCTCGTACTGTCGCGCTTTTAAACGAGCAACAGGGACGACACCGAGCGAATATTTGACTCATCTGCGGATGAAGCAGGCCAAGGAATTGTTAGCTTCGTCCAAGTATAGCGTCAAGGATGTGGCGCGTAGCGTTGGTTTTTCCGATGAGCTCTACTTCAGTCGCCTGTTTAAAAAGCGGGAGGGTTTACCCCCGTATATATACATGAAGCAAGCAGGTCAGCGTGTTGCTGTGGTGAGCAAGCTGTTTTTACAGGATCATTTGCTAGCGATGGGGATTCAACCGATCATAGCGCCGTCTTTTCCCAGCTATTACACGACGAAATCAGGGTTTCCCCAGCATCTTCACCACCGGCTGCGAGGTACAAAGGCGCTGAATGCCGAGGAGACAATCGACCCGCAGGAGATCATGTCCCTGTCTCCAGATGTAATCGTCAGAATGAACGTGCAGGGAAGAGAGGATACAGACGAATGGAAGCAGACGCCGCAAACCTTGCTGTTCAACGATTATTTGCACTGGTATGAGTATCAAATGAACATAGCGGCCATGTTTCAGAAAGAGAGCGTTGCCGAGGGGATCATCCGGCATGTCGATACTGTGGAAAAGTTGGCAAAAGACGCATTGAAGTCCATTACACACAAGGGGCGATGGACGATTCTGCGTGTGCTCGGAGACGAGGTACGCATGTACGGAGTTTACGGGCATGCCTTGACTGACCTGTTTTATCACAAGCTTGGTTTCCAGCCTGACCCGAGGGTGACTCATGCCAGCTACAGGGCAGATGCGTTTTCTGAGCTACTTGCGCTCGACCCGGAGCGAATCATTTTGATCTGGAGTGAAAAAAGTCATGTGGTAGCCCTGGAGCAAAACCCGCTATGGAGAGAGCTGCGCGCAGTACGGGAAAATCACGTCTACTACCCGGACAGCCGGGATTGGGACCCGTGGGGACCGCTAGGCAGAGAGTACATGATCCAAAAAAGCACGTCCTTTTTTCTCCAAGCAGCCGGTCATGGATAATTCGCTCCATATAAACGGGGCAACCACGTCCATGGAAAAGCAGGGCGAGTCTCTATATACTATCAATTGATAATGGTTATCACTGATGTGATCATTGATAGAAGTGGGGGCAATAGCGAGATGAAAAGACATACCGGAGTTCAGCACATTCGCCACGTACTGCTCAGCATCTTTTTGGTAAGTATGCTAGCTGTTTTGGCAGGCTGCGGGAGCACTGCCAATCAGGCGCAGCAGACACAAGCACCTGCTGCAACAACGCCAGCAGCAACTGAAGCACCGAAAGACGCAAGCACCCCAGCACCAGCTGATGCTGGCGGGACTCGCGAGATCAAGCATGCCATGGGCACGACCCCAATCACAGGGGAGCCCAAGCGCGTAGTCATTTTGACGAATGAAGGAACAGAAGCTCTGCTCGCACTCGGCGTAAAGCCAGTCGGAGCCGTACAGTCGTGGGAAGGTGAGCCTTGGCACGACCACATCAAGGCTGAGATGGATGGTGTAGAAGCGCTCGGTTACGAAGACCAACCGAATCTGGAAGCGATCGTCAACCTGAATCCAGATTTGATTATTGGCAACAAAGTACGTCATGAGAAAATATACGATCAGCTGTCCAAAATTGCGCCAACCGTATTTTCCGAAGAGCTGTCTGGCAGGTGGAAAACCAACTTTGCCTTGTATGCCGAAACCTTGAACAAAAAGGTAGAGGGCGAAAAGGTCATGAAGGAGTTCGATGATCGCGTAGCTGCTGCTAAAGAAAAGCTCGGTCCGAAGGCTGCAATGAAGGTATCCATAGCCAAGTTCTCCAAAAAAGGCGTCCAGATTTATCAAAAGGATACGTTCAGCGGTGTACTGTTTGAACAGTTGGGCGTAGCGCGTCCGGCATCGCAGGATGTCAATAATTTTGCGGAGCTTTTGACAGAGGAAGGCATGTCCGCGATGGATGGCGATATCTTGTTCTATTGGGTTTCCGAGGCAAAAGGCTCTACGGAGATCACACAGATGGCGAAAAAATGGATGGATAGCCCGATCTTCAAGTCTCTGAACGTAACAAAAAACAATCAAGTATTCCAGGTAAACGAAACGATCTGGAATACAGCAGGGGGAATCAAAGCGGCAAATCTGCTGCTGGATGACTTTATGAAGCGTCTTGATGTAAAGTAACTCGGATAGTGGTATGCCAAAAGGATTTCATCTGTTAGCTGGATGAGGTCTTTTTCGTATTTGGCGGGATTGGTCCTCGTGATTTCTGTTTTTTTATGTGATTCTACCGTTTTGTTCCTGTAGGATAGAGAAGTAGAAAATCATTATGGAGGAAGAACAGAAATGAACATTGAACAAGCTTTATTCGAAGCGGCAGTTGAGCTGATCCAAAAGAGATATCCTACCGGCTGGGGTGGCGCAGCAGCAATGTACACAGAAGACGGAACAATTCTGACAAGTGTAGCGCCAGAGGTATTGAATGCTTCGACCGAATTATGTATGGAGACAGGGGCGATCTGTGAGGCGCATAAGCTGCAAAAGGTCGTAACGCATACGATCTGTGTCGTTCGTGATGACGAGAATGCAGCATTTAAAATATTGACGCCATGTGGAGTATGTCAGGAGAGACTCTTTTACTGGGGCTCAAAAGTAAAAGCAGCCGTCTATGTGCCAGAGGGTGGACTCGTGTATAAAACGCTTGCCGAGCTGCAGCCTTTTTATTGGTATCGTGCGTACAACCAGAATCAATAGAAATTGGCCACAGGATCACGTACAATAAAAGTAATTTTCTACCAAAGGAGAATGCTATGACAGCTAACAACCAAAGCTTATTTCGCGGTGAATTCCTTCGCTTTACAGCGGCATATCCAGGTGATGCCGATCAAATGGCGCGTTTTAGTGAGGACTTCGACTATTTGCGCAGGCTGGATTCAGATTTTGCGATTCCTCAGCAGCCGTCTGCTTTTGCACCCCAGAGCACCCGCAGCTCAAACAGTGTCGAGTTCATGCTGCGTCCACTAGAGGACGATCGGCTGATTGGCTTTGTCGCTCTATTCAAAATCGAGTGGAACAACCGCGCTGCTCATATGGCAATGGGAATCGGCAACCCGAGTGACCGGGGAAAAGGCTACGGAGTCGACGCATTAAAGATGCTCCTCCGCTACGCTTTCCATGAATTAAACCTAAACCGCGTCGGACTCGACGTCATCTCATACAACGAGCCAGCCATCCGCGCCTACACCAAGGCAGGCTTCACCGAAGAAGGCAGAATGCGCTCCGCCGTCCTGCGCGAAGGCAAAAGCTACGACCGAATCATGATGAGCATCCTGGCAGCCGAGTGGGAAGCCATGCAAAAGAACTAACACGCAACTGTTCAGAAATCCCTGACCATCATAGATAGGTCAGGGATTTTTTCTTTTATTGTCACCCACTCTTTAAAAATGTCGGCGTACAGAAACAGCTGGCAGAGGAAAATGGAGAAAAAGCGAAGCTCTTTGGAACACCGGCCAAGGCGTAATGAAAAAAGAGAAACACGCCTTTAAGCGTCCACCCCTGAGACACCTCCTGAACCCTCCACTTTGGACGCGGTTTCGCTTTTTTCATGAAGCTGTCCAGTGAATCCTCCAAGCTAGTGTTCCAAGAAGCTGGAGCATTTTCTCCATTTTCCTCCCCACCCCCAAACCCACGCCGACATTTTTATCCCCCTAAATACTTGTTTAACCATGACACTTGTCATACCCTCGACTTGACGTTTATGACTACAGTAACCTGACTGAATTTTCTACAATAAAGATAGAAAATTGCGTCTGGCAAATCTGCCACCCGCGCGGTTCATATCGAGGAGGATACATGCAATGCACCAATCCAACATCGCTCATTTGAAAAAGAATGTTGCCCCCTTTGAAAAAACAGATACCAAATCAAGTATCAGACAGTTAATCAACACAATGGGTCCGCTGCTTTTGCTTTGGTATGGTGCGTATTTGAGCTTGTCTGTGTCCTACTGGCTGACACTCCCGCTTACCATCCTTGCAGCCGGATTCATGATCCGTACCTTCATTATTTTTCATGATTGCTGCCATCAATCGTTTTTTGCAAGCCGGTTGGCAAACGATATACTTGGAATCATCACAGGTGTCCTCACGCTATGTCCCTATGAGCAGTGGAAAAATGCGCATTCAATCCATCATGCAACGAGCGGCAATCTCGATAAGCGCGGAGTAGGCGATATTTGGATTATGACAGTAGATGAGTATTTGGCAGCCCCTTGGTGGCAGCAAGTTGCTTATCGGATCTATCGCAACCCAATTGTTATGTTTGGAATTGGCCCGATTTTTGTCTTTGTGTTTCAATATCGTTTTAATCGCAAAGGGGCTCGTCGCCGCGAACGGTTGAACAACTATTTGATGAATGTGCTGATTGTAGGCACATATGGGCTTATGATTTGGGCGATTGGCTGGAAAGCTGTTCTTTTGATACAAGGCCCGATCTTTTACATTTCTGGTGTAATGGGCATTTGGTTGTTTTATGTCCAGCATCAGTTCGAGGATTCTTACTTTGAAAATGAAGAGCAATGGAGCTATGTGAAAGCAGCTGTAGAAGGCAGTTCCTATTACAAGCTACCGAAAGTACTCCAGTGGCTGACAGGCAATATCGGCTTCCACCACGTACACCATCTGAGTCCAAAAGTACCGAACTACAACCTGGAAAAAGCACATAATGAAACGCCTCCCTTGCAGATGGCAACAACGATTACGTTTGCGAATAGCCTGATTGCATTGCGCTTTCGACTGTGGGATGAGCAGGGCAAACGCTTTGTCAGCTTTAAGGAGTTAAAGCAGATGCTTACTGACAAAGAGCCTATCATGAATGCACTTCATAGCCCCAAACCGAGCTTGGAAGGAAAATAGCTCTGCCATAAACCCTTCGATTCGGATACACTTAAATAACAGGGTGTAGAAAAAAGGTGGGCAGCCATGCAAAAGTGGTATCATATTCTCCATAAAAATACGGGCCTTAGCCCTTACGTCTGGGTAGTTTTTTACATACTACCCTTCTATTTTATTTTCCGGTCTTCCTCGACATATGAGATCGTCATCGGGATCGTCATGATCCTTGTGTTTTTTATTTGTTACGTGCTCTCCTTTCTTTCCAAAGGATGGCTGATTTACTTTTGGACGAGCTTGCAAATTATCATATCCATTGCCATGACCGTGCTGTTTGGCTATGTGTATTTCTCGCTCTTCCTGGCATTTTTCATCGGGAACATCCAAAACAAGATTGGCTTTATTACGCTATACACGATTCATCTGATCAGTACCGTCGTCACGATCAATATGGGCTTCATCGCGAAAAATTCGTCGTTTATCAACCAGCTGCCGTTTGTTCTCGTTAGCCTGATTGCCGTTATTTTGCTGCCAGTGACTACGTATAACTGGAACAAACGGGAGAAGCTGCAAGGTGAGCTGGAGCATGCAAACAAGCGGATTTCAGAGCTGGTCAAGCTGGAGGAGAGGCAGCGGATTGCCCGTGACCTACATGATACGTTGGGGCAAAAGCTTTCTTTGATCGGACTCAAGACCGATTTAGCCAGCAAGCTGATTACGAAAAATCCGACCCAGGCTCAGACTGAGCTGCAAGAGATCAGGCAGACAGCGCGAATCGCCTTAAAAGAAGTACGGGAAATGGTCACACAGATGCGCGGTACCCGGCTAGAGGACGAGATGTTTCGGATCACACAAATCTTAAAGGCAGCTGAAATTGACTTCGTACTAGAGGGCAATCCGAATCTCACCAATACCTCGCTAATGACAGAGAACGTACTCAGCATGTGCTTGAAGGAAGCGGTCACCAATGTCGTCAAACACAGCAGTGCCACCAGCTGCTCGATTTCAATCGAGCCATCGCGAACCGATCTGATCGTGCAGGTGAAAGACAACGGAAACGGAATGATTGAACATACCGTCTGTACCAAAGGAAACGGGCTGCGCGGGATGAAGGAGCGTCTGGAGTTTGTGAATGGCAGTATGGAGATCGTTTCATCGGAAAGCGGAACTACCATCGTCATTCGCGTACCAAATGTCTTCAAACAACCGGAAAAGGAGGCGGGAGCATGATTCGCATAGTGATTGCAGAGGATCAGAGGATGCTTCTCGGAGCTCTTGCTTCCCTGCTCGATTTGGAAGAGGATATGAAGGTCGTCGGTAAAGCAAGCAATGGGGAAGATGCAGTGAAGCTGGTGCATTTGCACAAGCCGGACATCTGTATCATGGATATCGAGATGCCAGTCAAAAGCGGGCTGGATGCCGCAGAGGAGTTGAAAGGCTGCGGCTGCAAGGTGATGATCCTGACGACATTTGCTCGCCCAGGCTATTTTGAGCGCGCGCTAAAAGCGGGTGCTAACGGATACTTGCTCAAGGACAGTCCGAGTGAAGAGCTGGCTTCCTCTATTCGCAGCATCATGGCAGGGCGACGTATTTACGCTCCGGAGCTGGTGGATGAGGCATACGGGCAGGAGAATCCTTTGACCGAGCGCGAAAAGGAAGTCCTCCTGTTGATTGCAGATGGCAAAAATACAAAGGAAATCGCCAGTCAGCTGTACATCACAACAGGTACTGTGCGCAACTATATTTCCGTCATTCTCGACAAGCTCGGTGTGAGCAACCGGATTGAGGCGATCATGCATTTCAAGGAAAAAGGCTGGTTTAAGTAACTGAAGAGAAAGCGACGAACCCCACTTCTGTTTTCGGCAGAATAGGGGTTCTTTTTTTGGGCATAAGAGCAATTTTTTTCAGAATAATCTGGACGGAATCAGAATACTGTGCTTAAAATAAAGCTACATGAGTTTGTAAAACCATTGGAGAAAGTAACTAACCAAACAGCAAAAGACAAAGAATGACCGGAAGGAGAGGTCGGTGATGGAAATGGACGAGTATGCGATTGGGCTAGACTTAGGTGGTACGAAAATCCTTGCGGGATTGGTAAATAGCGAAGGTCACATTATCAGTCAGGCACAGCTCCCTACTGCTTCGGAGGATGGAGAAAAGGCTGTAATCGAGCGGGTACTGGCTGCGATTGAGTCTGTCATGGCAGGCAAAAACGTAAACCGCAGACGCGTGCGTGGTGTAGGGATCGCCTCTGCAGGAGTGATCGACAGCAAAAAGAATGAAATCATTTTTGCCAGCAATCTGGGCTGGAGCAATGTCCCGATTGGCAGGCTGATTGAGGACAAATTCAATCTCCCTGTCCGCTTGATGAATGATGCCAATGCTTCTGCGGTTGCAGAATGGATGTGGGGAGCAGGCAAAGGCACGGCAAACATGATTTATGTAACCGTCAGCACAGGTGTGGGAGCTGGCATTATTAGCGATGGCCGCCTGCTATCGGGAGTTGACGGGAGCGCTGGTGAGTTCGGGCATATTTCGATTGATTGGAATGGACCGCTCTGCCTTTGTGGGAACCGGGGATGTCTGGAGAATTACTCTTCTGGCAACGCTATCGAAAATGCAGCGCGGATGGCACTTGCCAAGGGAGATGCCACAATTGCTGGCAGTCTGCTACAAGACAGCAAAGACCTGGCAGCCAAGCAAATAGGGGAAGCAGCATTGCGTGGGGACCATTTTTCGATCGACATTTTAAAGCGGGCAGGGTTTTATTTGGGAATAGGAGCGACAAGCTTGATCCATTTGTTCAACCCAGAGGTGATTGTTTTTGGCGGTGGAGTCATGAACACAGCTCCGATCATTTTGCAGGAGATTGAAAACAGTGTTCGCGAGCGGTGCATCCCGGGTATGGCAAACCAGGTGCGCATTGAGCTGAACAGACTGGGTACTGAATCGGGTGTTGTTGGGGCGGCAGGTCTCTTATTTTCGGAATGGGAGCACGAGCGAAAACTTCAAACTTTATAACGAAATGCTTATTGCAAAGATTAAGATTATTTTGTATCATTCAATTAATAACTCCACTGAAAAAACTAACTAACCAAGAAATTAGATAAGTAGGAGGCAAAGCATGAGCAAAGTGAAGGTTGCGGTAATCGGCGCGGGCTCTATTTCGGACATGCACTTGCAATCGTATCAGCATAACGAACGAGTAGAGCTTCATGCCGTTGTTGATTTTAACGAAGAACGAGCAAAGGAAAAGGCGCAAAAATTTAACGCCAAAACGTATTACAGCAATTTAGAAGATGTGTTTGCAGACAAAGAGGTAGAGGCCGTAAGCATTTGCACCTGGAACAACACACATGCGGAAATCTCGATTGCAGCGCTGAAGGCGGGCAAGCACGTACTGGTCGAAAAGCCTTTGTGCACCTCAATTGAAAGCGCTCTCCAAATCGAGGAAGCGGTAAAAGAAAGCGGCAAGATCCTGCAAGTCGGATTTGTCCGCCGCTACGATACGAATGCCCAATTGCTCAAGCAATTCATCGATGCTGGCGAGCTGGGAGAGATTTACTACGCCAAAGCATCCTGCTTGCGCCGGTTAGGAAATCCGGGCGGTTGGTTCGCGGATAAGGAAAGATCCGGCGGAGGGCCACTGATCGATCTGGGCGTGCATGTTATCGATCTTTGCTGGTACCTGATGGGCTGTCCCAAAGTCAAGACAGTCAGTGGGAATACATACAACAAGCTGGGGAATCGCGCCAACGTCAAGAACCTTTCCTTTTACAAAGCAGCAGATTACGATCCTACCCAAAACACGGTAGAAGATATGGCAAACGCGCTCATTCGCTTTGAAAATGGAGCATCGCTGATGGTAGATGTCAGCTTTACGCTTCACGCCAAAAAAGAAGAGCTGTCGGTCAAGCTGTATGGCGACAAGGGCGGTGCAGAGGTAGAACCGGAGCTGTCGATCATATCTGAAAAACACGATACGATCCTGAACATCAGCCCACAGCTGGATAAGCTCTCCTTTGATTTTAAACAAGGCTTCCAAAACGAAATCGATCACTTCGTTGCATGTGTTCTCGGCGAGAGAGAGACGCTCAGTCCGGTACAGCACGGGGTAGAGATGATGAAAATCCTGTGTGGAATCTACGAATCAGCGCAAACCGGCAAAGAAATCACATTTTCGTAACTAGCCGGGGAAAATGAGTCCAGGGACATCCAGATTGCATCTATCAGATAAAAATTGTAAGGGGGATTGGGTCGTGAAAAAAGTGTCTTATTTGCGAACAGCATCTGTATTACTTTTTTCAGTAGCTTTACTATTTGGGTGTTCCAGTGGCAACAGTGGCACAGGCGGAAACACAGGAGGTACTTCTGCTCCGCCAGCTGCCAACTCAGGTGAGACGCCAGCAAAACAAAAAGAACAGCTGGTGGTGGCAGTCAACGAAAACTTCATTACGATGGACCCGCAAAATACAGGGGATGCCCTGTCAAGTGGGGTACAGACCTCCATGTTTGAGGGCCTATTGATTTACGACAAAGACTTGAAGCTGATACCGGGACTTTCGACTGAATATTCGGTGAATGATGATGCAACCGAATACACATTCAAGCTGCGTCAAAACGTCAAGTTCCATGATGGTACGCCGTTCAATGCCCAGGCAGTCAAAATCAACTTTGACCGCATGAGCAACCAAGAAAACAATCTGCGTGCCTATCGCAACTACAAGTACATCAAAAGCACAGACGTCGTAGACGATTACACCGTAAAGGTGACGCTGAACCAACCGTTCAGTGCCATGATCAACAAATTCACGACGGGAATCATCAGCCCGCAAGCACTTGAAAAATACGGCAAGGACATCGCGAAAAATCCGGTTGGTACTGGGCCGTACAAATTCGTGGAATGGGTACAGGGCGATCATTTGAATGTCGAGCTGAATCAGGATCACTGGGATAAAGGTGCTGCCAAGGTTGCCAAAATCACCTACAAGCCAGTACCGGAAAATGGCTCCCGCGTAGCGATGCTCAAAACGGGAGAGGCTGACGTCATCTATCCGCTGCCGGAGCAACAAGTAGAAACATTGAATGGCGCAGACGGAGTCAAGGTAGAGCGTACACCTTCTACGATCACCCGTTATGTTTCCATCAATATGCTGAAAAAGCCGTTTGACGATCCACGTGTGAGAGAAGCCATCAACTATGCGGTAGACAAGGATGCCTTCATCAAGGTTGTAAAAGCAGGATACGGAGCGAAGCTGGAATCCGTCATGTCCCCTACGATTGCTCATTACGCCAAGCAGGGCGTCTATGAATACAACATTGAAAAAGCGAAAGCATTGCTCAAGGAAGCTGGTTACGAGAATGGCTTCACGACCGATATCTGGGGCAATACCAACTCCGATACGATGAAGGGCATGCAATTCATCCAGCAGCAATTGCAAAAGGTCGGCATCACCGTTGAAGTGAAATCGATGGAAGAAGCGACGTTGTCTGATGAGATTTACGGCATTAAATCTCCTGAAGAAGCAAAAATGAACATGTGGTATGTAAGCTGGTCGTCCGCAGACCCGGATAACGCGATGCGCTCCCTGTTCAGCAGCGAGAACTTCCCGCCGGCTGGAGCCAACACTGCATTCTACAAAAATGATCTGGTAGACAAGAGCATCAAGGAAGCTACTCAGTCCTCTGACCAAGCGAAGCAAAAAGAACTGTATGGAATCGTACAGGAAAATGTATTTAAAGAAGCACCGTGGATTTTCCTCGCTGTCGATGAAATCTTGTATGGAAAACGCAGCAACGTAGAAGGTGTTTACATCACGCCAAGCGGCGGCATCTACGTAAGAGAAGCGGAATTTAAATAATACCAGAAAAGCAGCGTTGGGTCGTTGCCTGCTGCCCAGCGCTGCTTTACTTTTCTTATTTAGGAGGAACACAAAATATGTTCCGTTATATCGTGAAGAGGCTTATCGAGATCATTCCGATCATTTTCGTCGTGTCGCTGCTCATTTTCTTTTTTATTCACCTGGTCCCGGGTGATCCTGTCCGTCTGGCGGCGGGAAAGGACGCAACACTGGAAGAGATTACACGCGTTCGCGAGGAATTGGGACTGGATAAACCATTGTTAGTTCAATACGCCACGTATATGCAAAACTTGTTCACAGGCAATTTGGGTCATTCTCTAAAGACAGGACTTCCGATTAGCGATATGTTTGCGAATCGCTACATGATTACGATGAATTTGACATTTATGAGTTTAGGCTGGGCACTTGTTCTAGGATTGCTGATCGGTACCATTTCCGCTGTATTCCGCAATAAATGGCCCGATTACGTTGGGATGCTGACAGCGATATCAGGCATTTCCTTACCTGGATTTTGGCTGGGACTCATTCTTATACAGATTTTTTCCGTGCAGCTCGGATGGTTTCCGACAGGCGGAGCCGAAAGCTGGAAAAGCTACGTTCTCCCATCCCTTACATTAGGAGCGGGAATTATGTCGATGCTCGCCCGTTTTACGAGATCCTCGCTGCTCGAAACGTTAAAGGAGGATTTCATTCGAACCGGTCGGGCAAAAGGCTTGAAAGAATCGGTGGTTGTTCGAAAGCATGCACTGAAAAACTCCATGATCCCTGTCGTTACGATCGCTGGCTTGCAGTTCGGCTTTTTGCTCGGTGGGTCAGTTGTGGTAGAAACGGTTTTCAGTATTCCGGGTATGGGCCGCCTTTTGATCGACTCGATTGCTTTCCGCGACTACCCAGTTGTACAAGCGGTCATTCTGCTATTTTCGCTGGAATTCATTCTGGTGAATCTCTTAGTTGATATTTTGTATAAAGCGCTAAATCCTAAGATTCGCTATGAAAGCTAAGTAGAGGAGGAGACTGGAATGGAAGCAGTTAAAGAAGTGACCCATAACTCACAGGTCTCCATGGAAAAGAAAAGCTCCAGGATGAGTGAGTTTTGGACGAAGTGGAAGAAACAAAAAACGGCGTTTTGGGCTGGTTTTTTTATCCTCTTTCTACTTTTCATTGCGATATTTGGACCTTTGATTGCCCCGTATGATCCATATGAGCCGGATTACGATGCCATCCTGCAAACCCCTTCCAAAGCGCATTGGGCAGGAACGGATGAGTACGGCAGAGACATTATGAGCAGAATTATCGTCGGAACCGGAATTTCGCTCAGTGTCAGCTTTACCTCGGTTTTGGTCGGTGCAGTGATTGGAACGATTCTAGGCTTGTGCAGTGGATATTATGGCGGCTGGATAGATCGGCTCATCATGAGATCAAGCGACGTCATGTTTGCTTTCCCGGATCTGCTTTTGGCGATTGCCATCGTGGCGATATTGGGACCAGGCTTAACGAATGTGGTTGTAGCCGTAGCCGTTTTCAGTATTCCGTCCTTTGCCCGTTTGATTCGGGGGAACACACTGGCAGCCAAGGAAGCGGTATTCGTCGAGGCGGCGAGATCGATGGGGGCCAAAAGCAGTCGGATCATTTTTCGCCACATCTTTCCCGAAACCGTGTCCAGCATGATTGTTTTCTTTTCCCTTCGTATTGGTACGTCGATTCTGGCAGCATCCAGCCTGAGCTTTCTCGGATTGGGAGCAAAGCCGGAAAGTCCCGACTGGGGAGCAATGCTAAGTATGGGTCGTGATTACCTGGCTACCTCGCCTCACGTCGTCATGATTCCCGGTTTGGCGATCTTCCTGTCCGTCCTCGCATTCAATCTGGTTGGCGATGGCCTCAGAGATATCCTGGACCCGAAAACAAAGAACTAATCGAGGGAGTTGGGGCAGATGAGTGAAAACATCATCGAAGTAAAGCATCTGCAAACAGAGTTTACGAGAGACAACAAAAAGACAGTCGTTTTGGACAAGGTCAGCTTTCACATAAAAAAAGGAGAAGTGCTCGGGCTTGTTGGCGAATCGGGCTGTGGAAAGAGCGTGACCTCGCTTTCGATCATGCGCCTGTTCAAGGACACGACAGGCGAGATTACGAACGGTGAAATTACGTACAACGGGACCAACCTCTTAAACATTTCTGAAAGCGAAATGCGAAGGATTCGCGGCAAAGAAATCGCGATGATTTTTCAGGAGCCGATGACGTCGCTCAATCCGGTCATGAAGATCGGCGAGCAGCTCATGGAGTCGATTCGGCTGCATCTGGGCTATTCCGACAAGCAGGCGAGAGATCATGCGGTAAGTATGCTGACCAAGGTAGGGATTCCTAGACCTCAAGAGATTATTAATGAATATCCGCACCAATTGTCTGGCGGAATGAGGCAGCGGATCATGATTGCGATGGCGATGTCCTGTAGGCCGAATCTGCTGATCGCAGATGAGCCTACCACCGCACTGGACGTTACGATCCAGGCGCAAATTCTCGATGTGATGAAGCAGCTCCAAGTCGATGAGCATATGTCGATGCTGTTGATCACCCACGATTTGGGTGTCGTAGCCGAGATGTGTAATCGCGTGGTTGTCATGTACGCAGGGCGAGTCGTTGAAGAGGCATCCGTCTTTGAATTGTTTGATGACCCGAAGCATCCGTATACAAGAGGCTTGATCGGGTCTGTTCCCAAGCTCGGTCAGAAGCGGTCCCGACTCGATTCCGTTCCTGGTAATGTGCCGAATCCGAATCAGATGCCAAAAGGCTGCAAGTTTGCTCCGCGCTGCAAAGATGTCATGCCTGTCTGCTGGGAGGAAGAGCCTGCGATCACCACTACAGGTCCAGAACGTTTTTGTCGCTGCTGGCTGTATCGCGAGGAAAGTAGGGATGTGCATGTCTAAGTCACTGGTAGTCGTTGACGGTATCAAAAAAACGTTTCCGATTGATAGTGGTTTTCTGGGGAGCAAGAAAAGCGTAAAAGCCGTTCACAGTGTTTCCTTTGAGATCAAGGAAGGCGAAACATTCAGTCTGGTCGGTGAGAGCGGCTGCGGCAAGTCTACCACGGGTCGGTTGGTTACGCGTCTTTTGACCCCCGATGAAGGGAAAATCTGGATCAACAATGAAGAAATCTCGAAAATGAATGAAAATCGCCTGCGCGAGGTGCGCAAGCAGGTGCAGATGGTTTTTCAGGACCCGTATGCCTCGCTCAATCCCCGGATGAAAATTCGAGATGTAGTGGGAGAGCCGCTGATCATTCATACCAAGCTATCTATGGCTGAACGAGAAAAGCTCGTTTCTGAAATGCTGGAGGTCGTGGGATTAAACAGCTACCATGCTGACAAATTTGCTCATGAATTCAGCGGAGGGCAGCGGCAGCGGATCGGAATTGCACGTGCACTCATTTTGAAGCCAAGGCTGATCGTCGCGGATGAGCCGGTGTCGGCATTGGACGTTTCGATTCAGTCGCAAATTTTGAATCTGCTCAAGGATTTACAGGAAGAGTTTCACTTAACGTATTTGTTTATCTCCCATGACCTGAGTGTCGTTGAGCATATTAGCGATAAAATCGGCGTCATGTATTTAGGCTCGCTGGTGGAATCAGGACCGAAGGAGTCGATTTTTGCGAATCCTCAGCATCCGTACACCAAGGCGCTGCTCTCGTCCGTACCGATTCCTGATCCACGTGCAAAAAGGGAACGGATTATTTTGCAGGGGGATGTGCCAAGTCCGGTCAATCCACCATCGGGCTGCTCGTTCCATACTCGTTGTCCATACAAGATGGATATTTGTACGAAAACGGCACCACCGCTAAGGGAAAGTGCCGAGAGTAATCATTTTGTCGCATGTCATCTGTAAAGAACGTGACAAGTTGATCGGCGATCGCACACGGCATGACGGACGTCGGTCCTCTAAGCGGCATCCTCGACAATAGACGGTTTCATCATTCTACTAAGTAAAAGGAAGGGTTCCATGCGTAGGACGGGTGATTTAAAGCTAATTCAAGAATTGAATCGATCCATCATACTAGATACGATCCGTCATTACGGCCCCATTTCCCGGAGTGAAATAGCAAAGCGGCACAAGCTGAGTCCTACCACAGTGACGTCAGCTGTCAGCGAATTGATTCGCGATTCGCTCGTCAGTGAGGTGGGAACAGGAACGTCGAATGGGGGACGGAAACCGATTTTGCTTCAGTTTTCCCCCGATAGTCATTTTTTGATCGGAATCTCGATTAGTGGATCTAAAATTACCATCGCGGAATTGAACCTAGAAGCAAAGGTCCGTAAGAAGGAAGCTTATTCGATCAAGGCATATCAAGGTGATAGTGTCATCGCGTATTTGCTACAAATCATTGAGCAATTCGTTCAGCCCTATGAGAGTCTGCACAATTGTGTTGGCATTTCGATCGTCACACAAGGGATCGTGGATTCAGACAACGGGGTGATCCGCTACAATCCAAAGCTGAAATTAAAGGATACGCCAGTGAGAGAGATCGTAGAGAGCCGCTTCCAAATCAAAACCTGGCTCGACAACGATACGAACGCCTACTTGCTAGCAGAAAAAAACATCGGTGATTTCAATCATTATCAAAACATGCTCTACGTCACGATTGGAGACGGACTTGGTTCGAGCATACTGGTCAACGGCTCCATCTATCGTGGGTATGCCGGAGGTGCAGGAGAATTCGGGCATACCACGATTGATCGGGCTGGTGTTCGCTGTGATTGCGGGAATATTGGCTGTCTTGAAAATTATGTGAGCTGGCCGGCGATTTACTCCAAGCTGTTGTCAGGGGTGGCGAAAGGCAAGGAAAGCTGCATCATGGAGCTGGCCGAGCAGGACATCAATCGCATTTCCTCCAAAACGTTTCGCCAGGCACTGGACCGACGTGATCCGCTTGCCGAAAGCATTTTGGAAGAAACAGCTTCGTATTTGGCAACAGGCTTGGTCACTCTCGTTCATCTGTTTAACCCTGAGGTCATCATTCTTGGGGGAGACATCGCTTTAGAAAATTCACTGCTGATTTCCAAGGTCACGGAGTATGTCAACGAATATGCACACGGCATTTTGACAGAGGGACTTGCGATTCGTCCCAATTCACTCGGAGAAGATGTGGAAGTGGTCGGAGCGGCCGCAGTTTTATTGCAGGATCGCTTTCACTTTTCGCTATAAAAGGTTGTACCAACAGGCGATCAAAACTTGTGTGATCAACGAAAGGTGGGAAGCTCATGGTGAAAGTAGTTGTGGCTGGACCACGGGAGACTGGTAACAGGTGCCAAGAGGCGTGGTCCGAGGTCAAGGCCGCAGAGATAGTAGGCTATGCAGACAGTTTGGCAGTGCTTCGGGAACTTCTGCAGGAAAAAGAAGTCGATGTCGTGGACATTCTTTCATCTGTAGAGGCATCTGCCGAATGGATTGCGCTCGCTGCCAAAGAAAAAAAGCATATCATCTGTGGTGCGGGCGGGCAGCTTGGGCATGTTGCCCTTCGAAAAGCTAAAGAACTGTGCAAGGTGCGTGAGGTACAGCTGGTGATCGGCAGCAGCTTGCGGTTTTCACCGGAATACGTGCAGGCTCGCGATCAGGTCCGACAAGGCGCGATTGGAAAGCCAGGTGTCATTCGTGTCCGCAGAAGCGCTCCTGCTCCTGAAGCGGGAAGTACCAAGGGTTGTATTTTTCACGAGCTGGGCGTAGCGGAGTTTGATTGGCTGCGTTGGACGTTTGGCGATGTGGTACGTGTTATGGCTAGACGAGTCAAGCATACGGACGATTCTGGTCAAGAGCTCGAATACGCGCTGGTCATGCTGAGAATGGAAGATGGCACGATTGCACATGTGGAGCTTTCATGGGCAGAGGATGCTGAGCGAGCGGCTTTTGAAATAACCGGTGACGCCGGCATGATCCAGCATGACAGCCATGATAGTCAGCCGATCTTATGGCAAACGAATAAACGTCTGGAACAAAAAGTGCCCTGCCGGGAGTCATTTGCTCATCTGGCTCAAATGGAGCGCGAGCGAAGCTTTAGAGAGCATGTGGTTTCTTGCCTATCCAAGCATGAGCCTCTGGCTATTTCGCCAGAAGATATTCTCCAGGCACAAAAAATCGCGCAGGCTACAAGGCAATCTGCTGAATCGGGACAACCGGTCCAGCTCATGGACGGAGGTGACTCCCTATGAAGGTCGGAATCATCAGCTTTGCACATATGCATGCGCACAGCTACGCCACTTATTTGCAGAAGCACCCTGATGCTTGCCTCACCGCCATTTGGGATGGAGACATAGAGCGGGGACAACAGACGGCAACTACATATCAGGCCGATTACTATGAGGATTTGCAAGCCTTTTTGGAAACAGATATCGAAGCAGTCATCGTCTGTTCGGAAAATGCGAAGCACAAGGAGCACGTGATTGCGAGCGCCAAAGCAAAGAAACATATTTTATGTGAAAAACCGATTGCGACCGAAGTAAAGGATGCAGAAGAAATGATCCGTACGTGCAAGGAAGAAGGGGTCATTTTGCAAGTAGCTTATCCAGTCCGGTTCGCACCAGTGATGGAACAAGTGAAGCAAATGCTTGATGACAAGGCAATTGGAGAGGTAATCGCCATCGATGGTACGAATCATGGGCAGATGCCTGGTGGATGGTTTATAGAGAAGGAACTGTCTGGAGGCGGAGCGGCTACTGATCATATCGTGCATCTGATGGATCTCGTTCGCTGGATGCTTCGGGATGAAGTGAAGAGTGTATACGCTGAGCTGGATACCCGATTTTATGATATCGATGTAGAAGATTGCGGGATGGTTTCTCTGGAATTGGAGTCCGGAGTCATCGTGACGATCGATCCGAGCTGGTCGAGGCCAAAGACATTTCCTACGTGGGGCGATGTGACCATGCATATTATCGGGACAAAAGGAACGTTGTGGGTCGATGTGTTTAAACAGCATGCCCTCTACTATAATGATCGCGGCAATAAATGGCAGCATCTGCCATGGGCAGTAGATATGGATGAACGGCTGATCGCAGACTTTGTTCATTGTGTTCAGGTAGGACGGGCACCATCGATTACAGGAGAGGATGGGCTGCGCACCTTGGAGGTTGTCAAAGCCGCCTATGAGTCCAATCAATCCAAACAAGCTGTAACGATCATGAGGCTGCCCCTCTCCTAAAGCTTCTCTACACGGGAAGGGAGGGATCGAGTCGAATACGGCGCAGAAGATGGCAGAACGATTCACAACAAAACAAATAATGAGGTGGATGAAATGAAAATTGGACTGAGCACGTATAGCTTATTGACTGCAATCAGAGCAGGTGAGATGAACGTACTGGATGTTGTGCAATGGATTGCTGACAATGGCGGCGAGCATATGGAGATCGTGCCGTACGGCTTCACACTGGTCGATAACTACGAATTGGCTGATGCTGTTCGTGAAAAGGCCAAGACGGTAGGGATTGAGCTGTCCAACTACTCGATGCCAACGAACTTCATTCAGGAAAGCGAGGAAGCTTTCGAGGCTGAGGTAGCGCGTGTGAAGACGCATGTGGACCTTTTGAACCGTATGGGCATCAAGCATATGCGCCACGATGTTTCCACGTTTACCGTTCCTGTGGAGCAAACCACCATTGAGTACTTTGAAAACAATCTGGATGTCATGGTCGAAGGAAGCCGTCAAATTGCCGATTACGCTGCGCAGTTCGGAATTACGACGACGATTGAAAACCATGGCTGGCTCGTCCAGGCGAGTGACCGTGTGCAGCGTGTACTCCAAGCGGTTAACCGTCCGAATTTTAAAACGACTGTAGATATTGGAAACTTTATGTGCGTCGACGAAGATTCTTTGGTTGGTGTGAAGAAAAATCTGCCGTACGCATCGCTTGTTCACTTCAAGGATTTTTACTTCCGTCCTTATTACAATGAGCCAGGTGGCGGAAAATGGTTCAAGACCGTTAACGGCAATTTCTTGCGCGGAGCGATCGTGGGCCAGGGCGATATCAATATTCGTGAAGTCGTCAAGCTGGTCAAAGAGTCTGGCTACGATGGCTATATCACTGTTGAATTCGAAGGGATGGAAGACTGCCGGGAAGGCTCTAAAATCGGCATGGACAACCTCCGACGTTTTTGGGATGAAGTGTAGCTAGATGATCGGGAGAAGCATTGCGATAGTAGTTCGCGATGCTTCCTTTTCTATTTTATTTGCATCAAAAAATGCCGGTTTTGCAGGAAAGAAGGTATTGTACAGCCATGTCGTTCTCCTGGAAAAGAAATCTCGTTGTACTGTGGATCGGTGTATTTTTCTGTAGTACCGCTTATTCTCTGTCGATCCCTTTTTTACCGCTATTCCTGTATAACACTTTGGGTGTTCATGAAAATTTGGAAGCCTGGTCGGGAATTTCCTTTGGCATCACGTTCTTGACAGGGGCGTTCATCGCACCGTATTGGGGATCGCTTGCAGATCGGTATGGGCGCAAGCTGATGATGATTCGGGCAGGCTTTTGTCTCGTTCTGATTTATACGCTGTACTACCTGGTTACCGATCCATACGTCTTTTTAGGTGTCCGCATGCTGGAGGGGTTATTGGCTGGCTTCGTTCCTTCTGCCATCGCATTGGTTGCCACCAATACGCCAGAGGAGCAGGCTGGCTACGCCTTGGGCATTATGGCGACAAGCGGAGCGACAGGAGGAATTGTCGGACCGTTGGTGGGGGGAGTCGTCAGCCATTTGTGGGGCAATCGCGAGGCTTTTCTTTTTTCCGCGTTGCTCGTTTTGATAGCTGCTCTGATTGCGACCTTTTTTGTCCGGGAGGTACACGTTCGATTAAAAAAGCGCTCTTCGGTACGGGACGACTTGCGTGTGGCGCGAATGAATCGTCCTTTTATGCTCGTGCTTGGACTCAGTATGATGGTGACTGTTTCCGTTATGCTGCTCGAACCACTCCTAACCGTGTACGTTCTCCAACTGGGTGCTTCAGAGCAGGATGCTTCGCTTAGCTCAGGGATTATTTTTTCGGCAATCGGGATTGCGACGGTACTCGCTGCTCCGCGTTGGGGGCGGGTAGGGAGCAAGATCGGCTACACAAAGATTTTGTTTTTCGGATTACTGGGTGGTGGAATAGGCAGTGTGCTGCAGTTCTTCTTTACAAATCTGTACGGGTTTGGCATATTGCGCTTTTTGTACGGCTTGTTTTTTGCGGCTGTCTATCCGGCGATCAATGCCCTGATCGTCAAAGTAATTGAGCCCGATTTTCGCGGGAGGGCGTTTGGGTTAAATCAGTCTGCCATGCAGTTTGCCAATATGATCGGCCCGGTTTTGGGCGGGTTTCTCGGTGGAATGATCCCGATTCGTGTCATTTTCATCATCAATGGCGCGGCCCTTTTGCTGACGACCCTTTTTATTAAAGTGAAACAACTGGATGAGACTGCCTTCCACAAAAAAAGCATCGAGGGATAGGCTGGAAATCGAAAATTTGTACACTTGCCTACGGGACTCCTATCTATAGGTACATATACTGTAGGGTACCTACTGGAGAATACCTCAAGCTAAAAAGAAGGAGAGGTTACCCGTGGCAATTGGACAGATGACGAGGGTGAGCTTGCCATATCCCTCGACCTGGGAAGTACAGGCTAGATTTGGCGGTAGACCTACGTCTCTTGGAACACTCGTCATTCACAGCGTCAGTGGTAACAGGGTAAGTGGAGCAGTCAGCTTTCGCAGAGAATTTATTCCGATCCAAGGCTTTTGGGATGAGAGAACGAGACAGCTGTCGTTTGAATCACCGTATGCTACGTTCGTCGGCACTCTGGCTTTTCGAGATGATCCGCAAATCAGTCTTCGCCACTATGTGCTGCATGGAAACGTGCGGATGAAGCCACCCTCTATACGAGCAGGCGAGACAGGCACGTGGACGGCTACAACCAATACGCGAATGTGCTAGTACAAAAGGTCTCATCCGAGAGAGGATGGGGCTTTTTTGTTTTTGTCCATGAGTTTTATTACAGCGATTGGGAAATGATGAAAAAGGAACTGTCGCTTCGACCATCATCAAAACAGGGGGAAACTCGCTTGGAATCGACGCCGAATCAACATATTACACTGCATGGCTTTAATAACCTGACCAAATCATTGAGCTTTAATATGTACGATATTTGTTATACAAAAACAAAAGAAGAACGGGAAGCGTATCTCGAATACATAGATGAACAGTACAATGCGGAGCGCTTGACCCATATATTAAAAAATGTATCGGATATTATTGGGGCACACGTCCTCAATGTTGCCCAGCAAGACTACGTGCCACAGGGGGCAAGTGTAACTTTTCTAGTGTCTGAGGGTCCTGTGGTTGAGGTGCCGACAGAGTCTTATGAAGAGTCACCAGGTCCTTTGCCAGACAATGTGGTCATGCAATTGGACAAGAGTCATATTACGGTTCATACGTATCCGGAGTACCATCCCAATGTGGAAATCAGTACATTTCGTGCAGACATCGATGTATCAACCTGTGGTGAGATTTCGCCGCTCAAAGCGCTTAATTATTTGATTCATTCTTTTGACACGGACATGATGACGATTGATTACCGCGTGCGTGGCTTTACCCGAGATATTTATGGGCATAAGCTATTTATTGACCACGACATTAGCTCGATCCAAAATTACATCCCTGATGAAGTGAAGGAATTGTTTCATATGATCGATGTAAACGTGTACCAAGAAAACATCTTTCATACAAAGTGCAAGCTGAGGCAGTTTGACTTGAACAATTATTTGTTTGGCTATACAAAAGATAAGCTAACACCCGAGGAGCAGCGAGAAATAACAGAGCGTTTACATATGGAAATGGATGAGATTTATTACGGAAAAAATATGGATCGAAACTAAGAGTCTTCTTCTCATGGGTTTCTGATGATGAAGTTGAAAAAATCTTCGAAGCAGCAAAGGAAAAAGCTAAGAAGAATTGAACATTCTAATAACATTGTGATGGCGAGCCAATTAGGTTCGCTATTCCTATTCTGGGGAGGATGATTCATATTAACGTGCGCAAACTGTTTCTGTTAATTCCCCTTGTTGTTGGTTTACTAGCATGCTCTGCTGAGAATGTTAAAACATCCAGCGAACTCGGGGAAAAGAAACTTAATACGACAACTTCGATGATTGACTACAAGAAAAAGTCCGAAATTATACAACGAATAAAATCTCCTGAATCAATACTATCTATTTTAATCCAAAAATTGGAATCTGAATGGCCAGCGCTCTTTACTGTGAAAACAGAAGAAGATTTATTACAAAGATATTCTTTTATCACTTGGCATATACTTCCCGAAGCTAAACGCCGTTTGCAAAAGAATCTCTCAACACTTCATCCAGAATATCAGGAGTATATCAAGTTATTAAAAGAAGGTGTGCTGCCGGCAAAGGAATATACGGTAACAAATATTTCAATTGATAAATACAGTAGTGAAAGTATAACTGTAACAGCTCAGTATGAACTATTACTACAAAACGGACAGATTAAGAATATGAAAGTCTCCATGACGGGTGACACGAACTTTGAAAAATTTAACCAGCGTTTCAACACTTCTGAGGGGGAACTATTACCCGATCCTGCTACTAAAGAGGAGGAAAATGCCCGAGATTTCATCTTTTCTGTGCTAACAACTGATGAAGTAAGAAAATTGTCGCTAGAAGAGCTCTTTACGTTATTTGAGCAATAGATTACAAGAACAAATATACTCATGTGGGCGGATCAACTACCATCTATAACAACCTGGCACACACTCGCTTAGAAAATCCCAGTAAAATGAACTATAGATTTCGAGTCATCTGCGTGCTTGTTTTTTTGCGGAGCAGAAGCATTACAGGCATGAAGGCGACGAGGAAACAGCAGGCGGCGAAAAGTGGGAGCACCGACCATTCCAAGACGGCACGTCCGAGGAACGTTTGCCAACCGATTGCCACTAAACCGATCAAGTATGTGATCCCTGTCAAATGAATGAATCGATGGCAAGAAGGATACACGCGCTTTTTGCGTTCACATAACCAAGCGACAAAAGGAACTGCTTGCAAAGCGTGAAAACCAACCCCGTGGAGCCAAATGATATTCCCATGCTGTCCGACAAATCGCCCAGCGTTGAATGAAATCCAAACGCCTGCCGCAAATGAAAGCATGATTGCAATCATGGCATAGCGGATGCCCATCACGAGCTTTGGCTGTAGTGTATAAGCTTTTTTGCGGAAATACTGAACGGCGAGAAATCCATAAAAGAGGACCAGAAGAAGGGCAACAAAAGTAAAAATGGAGCCGACCGCTACATCAAAAGGGGTGCCATTTCTGACGAACCGCGGATCTACTCCGCGAAAGTTTTGCATCGTCTCTGCTCCATAGGAGTAAAGGGCAAGCAAAATATAAGACCAGCGAAAGAAAGCCCTGCTTCTCGTTCCTAGTGAAGAAAACGGTATGATTGCAGCGGTAGACAGTAGAAATACGCCGAGAGCGGCATTGAACGAAAACGCTTTCGATACATCGCCTTTTGGAGCTACGAATCCTCCATACAGCATAACCCATATGGCGCATACGCCTGCAAGCAAGAAGCCGAGAAGTCCAGTAAGCACTAACCATTTTTCACCCTGAAAAAATTTGATGGGCGGATGCCCAGCCAAGGATTGATTCTTCAAGTAAGTTTCCCCTCTCTATAAAGTTTTGGTATTCCCACTCTCACTTTACAGGGAGGAAACATAGGTAAAAACAGGCAGAAGATTGAACTCAAAATCGGTCCGTGGACTGATTTGTTCTCTGACCGTGGAGGGAAGAATCCCCAGCGTTCTAGCTGCATATGTAGCACCTGACAAACAAAAAGGATAGAGCCGCAGAGATAATCTGACGACTTTATCCTTTTTCAATCATTATTTCCCGCCAGCACTGGTCAAAGCATCAATCATTTCCTGATAGCCGCGTTTTTTGGCGTGCTGCAGAGGGGTGACTCCGTCGTTATCAGCGAGATTCACATCGGCTCCGTGCTCGATCAAAAGCTTGACGATAGCCTGATGATTTTTTCCTCCGTCTCCCAAAATGACGGCTTCAAGTAATGCGGTCCAGCCAAGGTTGTTTACATGATTTACATTTACGTCAGAGGTGGTTAGAAGCTCTCTGACAATCTCCACGTGCCCGCGATCAGCGGCAGGGATGAGGGCGGTTCCACCAAAACGATTCGTAATGGTCGTATCGGCACCTGCTGCAATCGCTGCTTTTACAAAGTCGAGCTTGCCTTCTGCTCCGGCGTAGAGTAGTGGATTATCCAAGCGGTTGTCCCTGATGTTGATATTCGCACCGTGCTGGGCCAGAAACGTAAACAGCGCTAATTGGTTCGTGTGTACAGCGATCATGGCAGAGGTACAGCCTCTTTCATCTGTTGCATCAATATCAGCGCCATCTGTGAGTAGCTTGGTGATCGCTTCCTTGTCTCCCTGATCTGCAGCTGTTAATAAAGCGTGGTTCATCTCATTCATTTCTTTGTTCACCGCTTGGGTTGCTTGCTGCTCCGAGTTTGATAGAAAAGTATCCATACTAGGCTCACATCCAGCCAGAGCGATAGCGATGGCCAAAAGGCTAACGCGCAGCAAAGCGAACCAACACCTTTCTCGTAGATTCAAAAGCCCCATCTACTTACGAGGTTATTCTACAGTCAGCTCGGTTTGGGACTTGCCAGCCCAATCACCAACCGGAGTTACCGTATAAGTAGTACCTGCTGTCAGTTTACCATCTTGAGTCAGATCAAACACTCCTACAGCACCTTTGCGGCTGGAGAATTTATAGGTAGCGATCAGTTTCTGACCGTCTGCGCTAGTCAATTCTACACTGCGGCCGGAGAACAGCTCGTCACCCGGGTCCTCAGACAAAGTCACGCTGATGGAGGTTTCACTAAGCGCTTCTGCTTCGGTCAATTCCAATGGAGCGATTTTCTCGGCTACGAATGTCGGATTTGCAATTTCTGCCCAATCGGAAGTAACAGTGTACGTAACCCCTGGTGTCAGGACTTGACCCTCAGGCAGGCGGAATTTCGGTTCTTGCTTGCCGTCAGTCGATTGTGTGAACGGCACGTATTTACCAATGATTGGCTGACCGCCAGCGGGTGTGATCGTTACTTGACGTGCTTGGCCGGAAGAGATGATTTGATAGGTCTTGCCGTCCGCACGGTTGTTATCGTCGAGAACAAATGCATTGGCTCCACGTCCACCGCTGTATGCCGCGATGATATAGCCATAGTCCACAACGCCATTTTCTTTAAGCGATTCCAGCTCGAATGTGTCATAGGAGACTTGTCTAGCTTCTGTCATGTCTAGCTTGGTTGCATTGCCTACAAACGTACCAGCTTTTTGACCTTTATAGGTCAGGGTGTAGGTGGTTCCCGGTTTTTGGACAGAGGTAGGAACGATGTACGTATTGGTCGAGCCTGTTTTCAGGCGAGGCATGTTGGTCAATGTCAGTCCATCAGTAAACACGAAGTCCTCTTTTGCTTTGGCGAACACTTCATTTTCAGCTGTCAATGGAGCATCGAATGTCATGATCAACGTGATGTCATTGATTGCACGAACGCTTGTGATTTTTGCGTTTGCGGAAGGGATTGCTTTGTGAGCTGTTTTCAACAGGAATGCGACCTCACCGCGAGTGGCGTTGCTATCTGCTGCATAAAAGCGCTCCATCCAGTAGTTCACGGATTTTGCATCACGCTTCAACGCTTTGGATATGATTTGAACCAGTTCTGCATCTGTCACAGTTCCACGAGGGTCAAAGTTCCCGCCATCAGCCTGCATGATGTCTTGTCCGACCAGCTCAGCTGCATATTTGTAGTACCATGCATTCTGGTTTACATCAGAAAAGCTAGGGAGCTTCTCTGCTTTGCCCTGCAAGCCGAATGTCAGGACGACCATTTTGGCTAGCTCTGCACGCGTAATTTGATTGTGAATTCCCATGGAGCGGTCTTGATAGCCTTGCAGCACGCGGAGCTGGGAAAGCTCGCTTACGGCTTGCTGGATTTCTTGTGCAGTCAGTGGAGCTGCTGCAGCGGATACGTTTTGGGCTGCCAATGGAAGGGATGCTGTACCCAGTACAGTCGCGAGCATCAGCGTAGCTAGTTTATTTGAAACCTTATTCATCAAAAAAGCCTCCTTGTGATCAACAGGTATGGTAGTTGCTTGCCTTACCTGTATGATATAGGAGACTGCTAAACTCCCAAGAAACCTGGGCTTAAAAGATTCTAAAGTAGATATTAACAAATTATTAAATACAAGGATTACACCGTAAACCGGTATCCGGCGCCCCAGACTGTCTCGATATATTGAGGGTTAGAAGGATCGATTTCTATCTTTTCCCGCAGCTTGCGAACATGAACCGTTACGGTTGCGATATCCCCGCTGGAATCCATCCCCCAAATTCGCTCAAACAGCTCGTTTTTGCTAAAGACGCGATTCGGATGACTTGCTAAAAATTCAAGCAGACTAAACTCGCGTGTCGTGAAAATGACTTCCTGATTACGGACATAAACTCTGTGGGCGACCTTATCGATGACCAGCCCGCGAATAGAAATCTCTGACTTTTGAACCGGCTCTTTTTTTCCCAGCAGCCGTTCGTATCTCGTCAGGTGAGCTTTGGCTCTTGCTACCAATTCACTCGGACTGAATGGCTTGGTAATATAATCGTCGGCACCGAGATTAAATGCGCGGATTTTATCAATTTCTTCCTTTTTGGCTGAGACGATCAGGATCGGAACCTCCTTGGTCTTTCGAATTTGACTGCACAAATCAAACCCGTTCATACCGGGAAGCTGCAAATCGACAATAATCAGGCTGTAGTCCCCATGCAGGGCGAGCTGCAAGCCTTCATCGCCTGTATGACATAAATCAACGAGAAATCCATTCAGCTCAAAATAGTCCCGCTCCAGCTGAGCGATGGTAGTCTCGTCCTCAATGATGAGGATGCGCGTCGCCATGGGAATCTGTCCCTCCTTGGTTGGTTGTCCGTTTTAGCGTAAAGAACAGGCTAGTTCCGATACCCTGCTCGCTCTTTACCCAGATCGAGCCTCCGTGTCCTTCGATGATTTGACTTGCGATGGAAAGTCCCAGTCCGCTGCCGCCCGTAGAAGAATTGCGAGACTGCTCCGCACGATAAAAGCGCTCGAAAATATGCGGAATGGCTTCCGAAGCGATGCCCATTCCATTGTCACTGATTTCGACTGTAACCCATTCCGGTGATTCTTGCACGGAGACACGGATGTTTTTTTCTTCTTTGTCCATAAAATTTTGGGCATTTCCTATGATATTCAGCACGGTTCGCTTTAATTTTTCCAGATCGGCAATGACTTCAATGCTTTGGCTTGCCCGATTCTCCCACTCTAGTGTAATGCCTTTTTCCTCCAGTACATAGTGGAGCTCATCAATACAATCATCGAGGAAACGCACGATATCTACATGCTCAAACTGGAATGGCACCTGCTTCAAGTCGAGCTTGGAATAAAGAAACAGCTCGTCTACCAGATTATCCAGATCAACGGCTTTGGAATAAATGATGTTGACGTACTTGTCCATTTTTTCTGGTGTGTCAGCGACCCCGTCACGAATTCCTTCGATGTAGCCTTTGATATTCGTGATGGGTGTGCGCAAGTCATGAGAGATGTTCGAGATGAGTTCTTTACGGTTTTCCTCGTCCTGCAAGCGGAGCTGTACCGATTCGTGCAATCTTTTGCGCATGTTCTCGAATGCTTCGTTTAATTGACCGATTTCGTCCTTGGAGTGCAGATCAAGCGAAAATTGCAGATTGCCTTCCTTGATGTGCTCAGCGGAATTGCGCAGCAAATCAAGCGGCTTGACGACACTTCGGGTGATCCAGCGGTATAACAGCACATTCGCGATCACGATGACCCCGATGAGAATGAAGACGAGGATCGGAAGCAGTCTGCGGGTGACTTCACCGAAAGGACTGCGTTCACGAATGACAAAGACACTGCCTTTTGCCCCATCGGAAAACCGGAAATCGAATTTGGCGTAGGCATAAAATCGTTCGCCGATGTTAAACGTATTGCGTATTTGATTGTTATTCAGATCGTAAGGGGGCAAATTCGCCTCCAATTCGGGCTGATTAAACGTATGGGATTCAAATACTTGATTGCTTTCACGACGGACATAAAGACCTGCCCGTTCTGTTTTCAGCTTGAAGTCATAGTCGAGCAATAGCTGCTGGTTTTGCAGCTCATCCGGTTCGTTTTTGGCGAGATACTTTAATTCAAGAAAGATGGATTCCTCTTGTTCAGTCAGCGGGTTGAGCTGATAGTGGACCTTATAGAAATCGCGAAAGCTGTGGATGTCTCCGGTAGCAGCAATCGTGAACAAGCTGGCGGTCAAAACAAATACCAGTAAGCTAATGACAAGCATGCCCGTGTAGGACAGCAGTAGTTTAATGCGGATGGACATACGCTCACCTCACTTCAAAAAGGGGAATAAGGATACCATAGTATGACATGTCCATTATATACAAGCAAAATCATCATCGACAAAAGAAAATCAGTTATACTGGGTGGTACGGAAAGCAGATGAATCAGGAATAGAAGGGAAGGGTGGAGGAGCCATGAAGGTAGCAATCGCACAGCTAACCGCTACGATGGATAAAGCAGTCAATTTGCAAAAAGCAGTAGAATATATTGCCAAAGCAAAAGCAGCAGGAGCTGATTTTGTCATTTTACCGGAAATGTACAGTGCGCCGGCGACACCGAAGTCAGGAGTCACGCCTGCGGAAGTAGCAGAACCAATGGACGGTCCGTTTGTTTCTGGCTTGGCGAAGGCAGCAAAGGTGCATGGCGTCTACGTTGTATGTGGTGTGTTTGAGAGCATCGAGGGCGACGAAAACCGCGCCTATAATACGACTGTTTTCCTCAATCGCGCGGGAGAGCTGATTCATGCCTACCGCAAGACACATCTGTATGATGCCTTTTCATACAAAGAGTCGGACTATATCGCCCAAGGAGATAATCCGTATCAAGTGGTGGACACCGAGTTTGGCAAAATCGGGCTGATGGTTTGCTATGAAGTCAGATTCCCGGAAATCGCGAGACAGTTTGCACTGCAAGGAGCGGACATTTTGTTCGTGCCGGCAGGCTGGGTAGCGGGTGCGATGAAGGAAGACCATTGGGAGACACTGGTCCGGGCGCGCGCAATCGAGAATACGATGTTTATTTGTGCGGCCGATCAGGTGGGCAACATTTTTACGGGACGCAGCATGATCGTTGACCCGATGGGTGTCGTTATGGCAAGCGCTGGAGAGGAAGAGGCATTGGTAGTAGCCGAGCTGGACCCGGAGCGTATCTTGCGGGTACGCGGCAAGCTGCCAAGTGTAGCGAATCGTCGTCCAGAGATGTACACGAATTAAACGGGGAAGTAGAAGCGTCTGTACCTCGCGTAAGAAACGGGGAGCAGGCGCTTTTTTTTGGTTGAAACAGGCAGGGGCACAGGCACACATTCACCCGATTTCAATATGATGATAGCAGATAAATATAATTCATTAAGGTCCTTATGAAAGCGTCACCATCATGCGAAGGGAAGTGTGTCCTTATGTTTTGGGTTGTATGGGCGATCGTAGGTGTAGTCGTTTGGTGGGCCATGAATATGCTGATGACAGGAAAAGCGGGTGGAACTGGCTGGTGGGCCTCGCTCATCGTCGCGCTTTTGGGCAGCTGGCTGGGCGATCTCATCCTGGGCAATTGGCTGTGGATGTGGGCAGGCTTCAACGTTCTTGCCGGGGCAATCGGCGCCATTGTGCTGACCTGGCTGTGGAATTTGATGAGCAAGCAATTGAAGTAAGCATATGAATATAGTAGTGGGACACCAGGGAGCGCCTTTTTGACGCACCCTGGTTTTTTATTGGGCTCTTTCTCGTACGAGTTTATTTTTATTCGCACCAATTTACTTGGTTTTGATTGCTGGAAAACACCCCAACCAGTTGGGAGACAAAAGGTTATTTTTATCCAGTTGCAGTTTTAATAAATTCGCACTTGACCAGTAGGGATTGTAGGTAATATAGTATGCTTATTCTCATATTCGAAGTTACTTCTTTTGTGAAACGGAGGGAAATCAAGTGTCGACATTATTGACGGTTGTTAACATTGTTGTATTACTTGCTATTATTATTGGATTGTACGCGATGCAGAAGAAACACATTTCGTTTTCCAAACGGGTGTTTGTCGGTCTAGGAGTCGGGATTTTGCTTGGTCTAGTCCTGCAATACATTTACGGAACCAAATCCGACGTCTTAAAAGCGACCATCGACTGGTACAATATCGTCGGAAAAGGGTACGTGAAGCTGCTACAAATGATCGTAATGCCATTGGTTTTCATTTCGATTGTCTCTGCGTTTACCAAAATGAAACTAACCAATAACATCGGAAAAATCAGCACGTTGATTATCGGATTGCTGGTGGGAACAACAGCAGTAGCTGCGGCGATTGGTATTGCTTCTACCTTGGCCTTTAATCTGGATGGAGCACAGTTCCAGCAGGGAGAGGCAGAAACAGCGCGTATTGGTCAGGTGGAGCAGCGTCTGGGTGATATCCAGAGCATGACCCTGCCACAAAAAGTGCTGGAGCTTCTGCCAGCGAATCCGTTCCTCGATTTGACAGGGGATCGCGCGACATCAACGATCGCCGTTGTTATTTTTGCAGCCTTTATCGGAATTGCGTATCTGGGGGTCAAAAAGAAAACACCAGAGCATGCTGAGCTGTTTGCCAAAATCGTAGATGCATTCCACGCAATTATCATGCGTGTGGTTACGATTATTTTGCGCCTGACTCCATACGGGGTACTCGCAATTATGACGAGAGTTGCCGCAACCAGTGATTACAATGCGATTTGGCAGCTGGGCAAATTTGTGGTTGCTTCGTATGTCGCACTCGCGATCATGTTTATTGTTCACTTGCTGCTCCTGGCTTTTGCAGGACTGAATCCGATTACGTACGTGAAAAAAGCATTCCCTGTACTTACCTTTGCGTTCACTTCTCGCACGAGTGCGGGTGCATTGCCGCTGAATGTCAAAACACAAACAAAAGATTTGGGCGTTCCTGAGGGAATTGCCAACTTTGCTGGCTCATTCGGTCTTTCGATTGGTCAAAATGGATGCGCAGGTACTTACCCAGCTATGCTTGCGGTAATGGTAGCACCACTCGCAGGGATCGATCCGCTGTCTCCTTCCTTTATTCTGACACTGATCGCAGTCGTCGCGCTCAGCTCGTTTGGGGTAGCGGGTGTGGGGGGAGGAGCAACCTTTGCAGCTCTGCTTGTACTGTCTACGATGAATCTGCCGATTGCAATCGTGGGCTTGCTGATTTCTGTAGAGCCATTGATTGATATGGGACGTACAGCGCTCAATGTGAGCGGAAGCATGACGGCTGGCGTTCTGACGAGCAAAGCAACAAAGGACCTTGATACTAATACGTTTAATGATGCAAAGCCGCAGTCTGTAACAGTTTAATCAAGCTTCACTAGAGACTAAATAAAGAACCCGGCTGCACTGTCGAGATGACAAGTGCAGCCGGGTTTTTCATACCGTTTATTTTGTTACAGACGTAAACTTGAAGTAAGCACCGCCAAGTGGGAAGATGATGAAATCCTTCACTTTGTCATTTTTCACATAAGGGCTTCCACGGAAGTTGATCGGAGCAAGCGGCATTTCATCCATCAGGATGGTTTCTGCATCCAGCAGGATTTGCTTGCGCTTGTCCAGATCTGGCTCGTGATAGCTCTGATCGATCAGCTCTTTGAATTTCGGATTTTCCCAGTCAGGATGGTTGTTTCCACCTGTCTTGTCGCGGAACATTTCCAGGAAGTTGATTGGATCGTTGAAGTCTGCGCCCCACTGGAATCGGATCATGTCAAAGTTCGCTTGCGATCTCATGTCGCGGTATACCTTTAGCTCTGCTGTATAGAGCTTCACATCAACACCCAGTGCTTTTTTCCATTGGTCTTGGAGTGCTTCTGCTACTTTTTTGTTCGTGTCGGTTGTATCAAAAGTGTACGTAACGCTTGGGAATGTAGTCAGACCCAGCTCCTTCATACCTTCTTGCAGCAATTGCTTCGCTTTTTCTTTATCCTCTTTAAAGTAACCGTCTTTGTTCAGCCCCATGGAGGTCGGTACCCATCCAAATGCGGCAGGAACACCTGTCTGCAAAATGTTGTCGATGAGCTCTTGACGATCGATTGCATAAGCAAAGGCTTGTCTGATCTTTTTGTTATTAAACGGCGGCTTGTTCGTATTGAACACGACAGATTGCGTACCAGGGTTGTCAGCTACCATCAGCTTGCCAGCGTCCTTGAGAGATTGGATCGCATCGGTCGGCAGCGTGGAGGCTGGATATCCGCCCCAGTCGATATCACCGTTTTCAAACATGGAGAACGCTGTATTGTTGTCTTCAATCATGACGATCTCAAGACGGTCCAGCTTGACGTTGTCTTTGTCCCAGTAATTCGGGTTTTTCGTGAAGATGATTTTGCTTTTATGCTCCCACGTATCCATGATGAACGGACCGTTACCGACGATGGTTTTCGCTTCGTTTGCCCATTTCGGGTTGCCTTCAACCGTTTTTTGGTGCAACGGGAAAAGGGTTGGGAAGAAGGTCAGCTCACGGAAAAACGGCGTAGGAGACTTCAGGTTGAATTCAACTGTATAGTCATCAAGGGCTTTCACGCCTACGTCTTCAGGCTTTCCTTTGCCTGTATTGTATTCCTCTCCGCCTTTAATGTAGTAAAGCTGATAGGCGTACTCGGACGCTGTTTTCGGATCGAGATTGCGTTTGATCGCATAGACGAAGTCGTGGGCGGTAACAGGATCGCCATTGCTCCATTTCGCGTCCTTGCGAATTTTAAACGTATAGGTGGTGTAGTCTGGAGAGTTGGTAAAGCTCTCAGCGGTCGCATTTGTCAGCTGTCCATTCAGATCGTAGTTAGTCAAGCCTTCAAAAGCAGCGTAAATCATGTCGAATGAGTCAGCGTCGACTGCGATTCCTGGGTCCATGGAAGGTGGTTCGCTATTGATACTCCAATGCAACACCATTGGTTCTGCCTTTGTACCTTCTGCTGGTGTTGTAGCGGGCTGGGATGTTTGACCCGCTGGTTGTGCAGGTGCTGGTTGAGAGCTGGAACAGCCAGTAATTACCCCGAACAGCAAGGTAAAACAGGTCGCCAGTGCAAGACCCTTTTTCATTGAAATCCCCCTAGAAAATAGTAAACACGTATATTCAGAATATTCGTTTACGTTTTTAAACGCAATTGAATTTTTAAATTTCTCGACAAAAAATTTCTTTATAAGCGAAATATGACGATTGATCTGAACATAAAATTGACAACAACAAGAGAGCTATGTAATATCCTAAGTAATTAAGTGTTTAACTACTTTTGCAGGTGATTGCATGGCAGATAGGATAGAAGCATTTGTAAAGCAGCAGCCTTTGCCCACACAAGCTTTTTTTGCCTTAGTGGATGCGACGGCAGAGCTTGTGGGCATCTCAGAAAAATATTGGCAGTCGAAAGGTATTAACGGTGCGCGCATTCGGATTTTGGTGGAAATCGCCAAGGAAGGCGGGCGGATTCTCCCCTCTCTGTTAGCTCAAAACATCGGGGTGACCAAAGCAAATATTAGTCTCTTGTTAACTCCTTTGGAGCAGGACGGCTTGATTAGTCGAGCCACTCATCCGGAAGACGGCAGAAAGAGCGTCATATCGCTTACAGCAGAGGGACAAAAGCTTTTATTCAAGCATCTTCCTGATAATCGTCAGGTAATTGCTGAGGCGCTAGAGGGCTTAACTGAGCAAGAGCTACATCAATTGCTATTTTTGCTTGGAAAAATAAAACGAAGAGAGGGATGATTTTTTTTGTGCATATAGTTAAGTGCTTAACTAAATAAATGCCAATTAGAAGGGGTGCAAGCATATGTCCATCACTGTTACAGGCGCTACTGGCAAATTAGGAGGTCTTATCGTCCAACAGCTTTTGGAAAAGGTCGAAGCCAGCAAAGTCACTCTCTGTGTGCGTGATCCGCAAAGGGCATGGTCACAAAAAGAGCAGGGGGTTGAGCTGCGCCTGATTGATTACGATCGCCCCGAATCGTTGCAAAACGCATTTGCTGATACCTCTAAGCTATTGTTCATCTCCAGTCCCCACATGGATGATACGGTTCGGATGAGGCAGCATAGTCACGTCATCGAAGCAGCAAAAAAGGCAAAAGTAGAGCAAATTATTTATACTAGCTTTGCCTTTCCCGAAAAAGGCGACATTTCATTGACCCATCTACATTTGGCGACAGAGCATGCGATTCGTACAACAGGGATTGCCTATACGTTTCTGCGAAATGCTCTCTATACTGATTTTATCGCTCAGCTTCGTTTGGAGCAGGCTATTCGGACTGGGGAATTAATCACGTACCCTGGGGTAGACAGCTTCAATAGCGTGACTCGCCAAGACCTGGCTTTGGCAGCAGTGAGTGTCGTCACGAATCGTGGTCACGAGAATCAAACCTATGAGCTAACGGCATCGCGCCCTTGGTATTTTGCTGATCTTGTTCAGGCTTTGAGTGAGATCACGGGCGTAGCGGTTACTCATCGTGAGGACCCCAGCTCGGATAACTGGCTATACCGATTTTTGAGCCGGATCGATACGACAAGCACGACGGGAGATTTGGAGGGCCTCATCGGCAAGCCAGCTACACCGCTTCGCGAAGCAGTCCAGCAAATCCTGGCTGACAGAACAGACTAGCGGCCAAGTATGATCGTAAATGGCAGGGAGTAGCAAATGAACTGGATTAGGCCGCTGATTCCGTATAATATAAATGTAGCAAGTGTGTCTATCAAAACAGGTAGGAGTTAATATACGCATGTATAGAATTGGTGTTGTGGGACCGCCCCCTTCTGTTGAGCGGATATTGGCGATTGCCAATGAGTTTGAGCATGAAATCGAATTTGTCCCATTCACGTATGAGGATGCAAGAGAAGTGAGTCAGATTGTCCAAGAGCATAATGCCGAATGCAACGGCTGGTTTTGTTCAGGACCGATCCCGTATACGATTGCCAAAAATGCTGTAGGACCAGATGCCAATATTGTGTATTGCCCGCCGACTGGCTCGAATTTGTACCGCTGCTTCATCCAGATGTCGATTGATCATAATCAAGTGGTGAAAAGTGTCTCTGTTGATATGATTGATACAGAAGGCCCCAATTTGCGCGAAGCCATGAGTGAGCTGGATCTCACAGATGAAAAAATGTACTTGCATACGTACGACGAAAATTACGATCCCGAGGTCATAACCGACTACCATCTTTCTCTTTGGAAGGAAGGCAAGACTCAGGGAGCATTTACGACGCTGTCTTCTGTCGAGCGCTCGCTGAGGGAGGAAGGAATTCCTGTTTACCGCGTCTTGATTACCAAGATGGAAATCAGGCAAGCGATGAAAATCGTCATCGAGAGAGCGAGAAGCACGTATTTCAAGGACACACAGATCGGTGTTGAATTTATCGAGCTGGAGCAGTTCGACAAAATTCCAGAGCGCTCGCAAACCCGTTATCATCTACAGCAGCTGGAGCTGAAAATCAGGCAGATTCTGCTGCAGCTCTGTGAAAGACTGGATGGCTCGCTTATGGCAAACGGGAATGGACGCTACCAGATTTTCAGTACGCGCGGAGCGATTCAGCGCGAAATTGATATGCTGCGCCATAATGTAGCACAGCTGTCATTGGAAGCTGACGTCCCCGTTGCGGTAGGGGTCGGGTTTGGCGAGACCGCCTTTTCTGCTGAAAACAATGCGAGAAAAGCGATCCAGCACGCAAAGGAAAGACCGGAGTTCGGGATTGTCATTGTGCAAGATGACGGTGTCATGATCGAGTCGGTAGGAGAGAGCGAGCAGTTGACGTATTCGTATCGCTCCAGTGACCGCGAGCTGCTGGATTTGCTTAACCAAGCCAATATTAGCGTCAAAACCTACCACAAGATCAAGGCACTCGTGCAGCGCATGGGCTGGAGTACATTTACTACTACAGATATTGCCTCGTATTTGTCCATGACCGTTCGCAATGCCCAGCGCATCTTAGGCAGCCTCTGCGAATACGGCCTCGCTGAGCTAAAAGGCGAAGAACAGCAAGCTGTACGCGGCAGACCGAAGAAAATGTACGCTTTGAAAAAATGAACACCGTATAAATATAACGCAGTAAAGCGAAGCACCCGATGATGTCGGGTGTTTTTTATGGTGGAATGACAGAAAAAGGGGAAACTATAATCAATTTTTATGAGCGACAAGCTTAATAAAAATGCAGGAGTATCAAGGTTTCATGCGACTTGGACTAAAAATGGAAGCTTTTTTATTTTGCAAGAAGTCAAACAACTCTATTGAAAAAATGTTAATCTAGCTATATAATTCACTTAAACGAAATTGTCTTTTTGTATTCGCTAAATTGAGAGCTTGGACCGAATATAACGAAAGGAGTATTCATTTCATCACGAAGCAACATCTCGGTTTTGAATGATTGGTGAACGTTGAAGTTAAATTGAAAGGGCTTTCACTTTAATGCCAACAACCAGACTGATCACTCATTCAGAACGCCTTTGTTTCGATCCTGAAACATTCGGAATGATGATTATAACGTAAAAAGATACGGCCTAAGGGGGATGCCAGGTGAGTACACGTCAAACAAACACAGACCATTATGAGCAAGCGTCACAAGGAATGGGCTTGGTAAAGTGGGTCGAGCGGGTCGGGAACAAACTGCCGAATCCGTTCATGCTCTTCCTTTATCTGATCGCGGCTCTAATGATTATCACTGCTATATTGTCTATTTTTCATGTAACGGCAATCGATCCGATTAAAAACGAAGAGATTCAAGTGAAGAACCTGCTTAGTCAGGAAGGTCTGCAATGGCTTTTGCCCAACATCATCAAGAACTTCTCAGGATTCTTGCCTTTGGGCTCAATCTTGACTTTGATGCTTGGTGTAGGGCTGGCTGAAAAGGTTGGACTTTTGGAAGCGGTTATTCGCAAAATGTCTCTGCGTGTAAGTGCGCGTTACGCCAGCTACCTGGTAGCATTTATCGCGTTTTTCAGCCACGTATCCTCTGATGCGGCTTTTGTAATCATGCCGCCACTCGGAGCCTTGATCTTTTTGGCAGTCGGACGTCACCCGGTTGCTGGTTTGCTGGCTGCGATCGCTGGTGTTGGTTCCGGTTTTTCCGCCAACATCCTGATTGTAACGACAGATGTACTGCTTTCCGGTATCAGCTCGGAAATCTCCAAGTCGGTTGACCCGAATGTTACTGTAAGCGTTCTCGACAACTGGTTCTTTATGTCCGCATCTGTTTTGCTTTTGTCCGCTGTCATCGGTTTTATTACTGACAAGTTCGTAGAACCGAAGCTGGGTGTCTACAAAGGTGATAACGGCAAGAAGCTTGAAGATTTAAGCGATACGCAAAAGAAGGGCCTGCGTGCAGCAGGTATTGCAGCACTTGTTTTCATCGCAGTTCTGGCTGCTTTGGTTGTACCTGCGAACGGTATCCTGCGTGATCCTAAGCTGGGCACTATCGTACCGTCGCCATTCATTTCTGGTATCGTGCCTGTCATCCTGATCTTCTTCTTTACCGTGGCGATTACGTACGGGATCAAGGTAGGGGTGATCAAAAAGCAAAATGACATTCCAGCGCTGTTGACTGATCCGATCAAAGGTATGGCTGGCTTTATCGTGATGATCTTCCCGCTTTCTCAATTTGTAGCGATGTTTAACTGGAGCAACATGGGAAGCTTCCTCGCGCTGTCCATTACAGATGTGCTGGAACAAATGAATATGACTGGCGCACCCGTCTTTATCGGCTTGATGTTCCTGTCTGCGTTTCTCTGTATGTTTATTGCCAGCGGCTCTGCAATCTGGTCGCTCCTGGCACCTGTATTTGTTCCGATGTTCATGGCACTTGGCTTCCACCCGGCATTTGCGCAAGTCGCATTCCGCGTCGCTGACTCGTCCGTGATTCCGTTTGCGATTGTCTCGCCATTTATCCCGTTGTTCCTGAACTTTTTGCAGGAATATAAAAAGGATGCCAAGCTGGGTACGTACTATTCATTGATTTTGCCGTATCCGATTGCGATCTTCGTGCTTTGGACACTGTTACTTGTGGTATGGTATTTCTTGGGCTTACCAATTGGTCCTGGAGTATATCCAGTTTTGAAATAGTGATTGCTCCAGAGATAACAGGAGGACTTAATGATGTTGGATCTGGTTACGCTGCGAAGAGATTTTCATATGCATCCTGAAGTGGGTTTTACGGAGTTTCGTACGGCTACTAAGGTAGTTGAAATATTGACTTCACTCGGATTTGACGTAATTTATGGGCAAGATGCTATGGATGGCGACTCCCGTCGGGGGTTGCCTTCCGAGGCGGTATTGGAAGCTGCCTACGAGCGTGCGGTGCGCGATGGCGCTAACCCAGCGATTGTAGAAAAAATGCGCGGCGGATACACAGCCGTTATCGGTGTGAAAAAAGGAAAGTCTGCGGGACCTACTGTTGCTTTCCGTTTTGACATGGATGCCTTGCCAGTCCTAGAAAGCAAGGATGGGGACCATTTTCCACAAGCGAATGGCTTCTGCTCTCACTACGAGGGAAACATGCACGCATGTGCGCATGACGGTCATACCACGATTGGTTTGGGACTGGCAGAAAAACTGGCAGATGGAGATTTTTCCGGAACAGTAAAGCTGATTTTTCAACCGGCTGAAGAGGGTGTACGCGGGGCGTATTCGATCGTGCAAAAAGGGATCGTCGATGACGTGGACTACATTTTCTGCCACCATCTAGGTGTCGGTGTACCACTCGGTGAAATACATGGCGGCTCTCACGGCTTCTTGGCAACAACCAAAATGCTGGCGCATTTCCACGGTGTTTCCTCCCATGCCGGTGCATCGCCTGAGCAAGGGAAAAACGCATTACTCGGAGCAGCAACTGCTTTATTGAACATTCATGCGATTCCACGTTTTAGCACTGGTTCCACTCGAATCAACGTAGGGGTACTGGAGGGCGGTACTGCAGCCAACATCATTCCTGCATACGCTAAAATGGTGGTGGAAACCCGCTCCGTATCAGAAGTGGTCAATGCAGAGCTGGAGCAGCGTGTACGCAAGATTATCGCGCACAGTGCCGCAATGCATGAGCTGGAGCATGAGATCGAGGTAGTCGGCGGAGCTATTCCGATCAACTACGATGTCGATATGGCTGAGCTTGCTCTCGAAGAAGCGAAGCAAGTGGAGGGCTTTACGTCCTTTGTGAACGGTGCGTACAACGCGATGGGAAGCGAAGACGCGAGCTTTTTGATCAAACGCGTGCAGGATCGCGGCGGAAAAGGAACCTATATGTCTATCGGTACTGATATTCCGGCGCCTCACCATCATCCGAAATTTGATATTCAAGAGGAAATTCTTCCGCGCAGCGTTGAGCTTTTGAATCGCATTGCAAGACGGCTTCTGACTTAGGGAAACCCCTTCTATTGGTCAAACTCCAATCTGCCAAACAACGACATAGAGAGGATGTTTCTTCATGCATACCAAACAGATTGCAGAAATGATTGAGAACAAACGAGATTCGTTTATCAAAGTGAGCGACCGTATCTGGGAATTCGCGGAGACGCGTTTCGAAGAGTACCAATCGGCTGAATTGCTCGCCGGGACATTGGAAAGCGAAGGCTTCCAGGTTGAGAGAGGTGTAGGCGGTATCCAAACGGCCTTCATCGGGAGCTTTGGTAGTGGAAGTCCGGTAGTGGCGATTTTGGGTGAGTTCGATGCTCTCTCCGGAATGAGCCAGAAAAAAGGACAAGCAAAAGAAGAACCATTGGTGCCAGGGGCAAATGGACACGGATGTGGCCACAACCTGCTCGGTACCGCTTCTCTGGCGGCAGCAGTTGCAGTGAAGCAATATATGGAAGAGAATAACATGTCGGGTACTGTTCGCTATTACGGATGCCCGGGTGAAGAAGGCGGCTCTGGCAAAACGTTTATGGCGAGAGCAGGTCTGTTTGACGACGTAGATTTCGCGCTTTGCTGGCATCCGATGGGCTACAACAGCATCATGGCGGTCGAATCGCTCGCGAACTACCAAGTATACTTCAAGTTCAGAGGCAAAAGTGCCCATGCCGCAGCAAGTCCGCACTTGGGTCGCAGCGCACTGGATGCAGTCGAGCTGATGAATGTTGGGGTCAACTACCTGCGTGAGCATATCATTACCGATGCCCGTGTGCACTATGCCATCACAAACTCCGGCGGCTTGTCTCCAAACGTCGTGCAGTCGTATGCAGAGGTACTCTACCTGGTACGTGCGCCGAAGGTCGATCAAGTACAGGAAATCTACGAGCGCGTATGCAAAATTGCCAAAGGTGCCGCGCTCATGACCGAAACCGAGGTAGAGATTGTATTCGACAAAGCTTGCTCCAATGTGGTGCAAAATGAAACGATCGAACAAGTGATGTATAAAAACTTCCAGGAGCTGGGCGTTCCTGTACATGACGAGGAAGAGCTGAAACTCGCCAAAGCCGTACGTGAGACATTGACCTTACAAGAGAGACAAACAGCAGAAAGACTGTCTGCGGATACACCTGATCCTGACATGGTTTCCTGGATCAATCCGTACACAGGTGCTACAATCCCGCTCAATGGTTCTACTGATGTAGGGGATGTCAGCTGGATTACACCGACAGCACAATGTACGACTGCTTGCTTCATCAATGGATCTACCTTGCACTCCTGGCAATGGGTTACACTTGGTGCCACTTCCATGGCGCACAAAGGAATGCTCCATGCAGGGAAAGTCATGGCTTCCACAGCAGTTGACATGCTGAAAAACCCAGAGCTGATCGAAAAAGCGAAAGCTGAGTTGAAACAACGTCTGGGTAAAACCACCTATGTAAACCCAATTCCTGAGGGTGTCATGCCTTCTGTGAAAAAATAACAAAGAAATAAAAAAAGCCGACAGTTCCGAATCGTGGAATTGTCGGCTTTTATTTGAATTCGTAAGCTAACAACCAAGCTCAGCTAACATTCGAACGGTATACATTCTTTATGAACGCCCCGCCAGCTCTTTCGCCAAAGCAACCATCTGCTTCTGAACATTCTCATCAGGCTTGTTGCCGTTGATATGATAGCCAATGTGATAAAGAATGCCGTCTTCATAAAAATCGATTTCATTTGCTGCTGTCGTTACCAGATGAGCGACACGGTTTTCTTCGTTATAGTCGTAATAGCTGTACGTATAGGAGCTGTTTGTCTGGATGATATGATGAATCATAGGCACGTCCTCACGCAGCTGCTCGACTTTGGCAATATTGCCGAAAGTATCTAACGTCTCCGAAGACGGAGCAAGCGGTGGTAGTGGGTTTTCTTCCGTCTGCGTCATGCGGATCACGAAAAAGTTGTTGTCATCCTGGTCCTGTTTGTACAACAATTGCAATTGATGGTGTGGCTCTTGATCAGAGCCATAGGCAAAAGCAACCAGATTTGCTGCTTCCCTGTCTACAGAAAAAGGGAGCTTGCTCTTGTCGATCGTGTGAAAGCGCTTGGCCAATGCTTCCGGTAAAAGCGGTTTAATTTCCTGAAAAGCCATCGGGCGATAATGAACCACTTCTTTTACTTCGCGAGAAAGCTGATGATATTCACTTTGGGCAAAGCCAGATCCACTTGTTTTTACAAGCGCTGGCGCCCCGGAGCAGCCCCAGAGCGATATGAAGATACCGATCAATAACAGCATCGGCAGTACGATTTTACTTGGTTTCACTGTCAGTCACCCTCCTAAACTAGGACATTTTCCCATTGTATAGCACGAATGATCAAAAAAACAATCTCGATCTCCTACATAATGAAGAAAAATATATCAGGAAAAGGAAGCGATCATGGACCATTACATGCGTATTCAAGCGGCGATTAACTATGTGGAGCAGCATCTGACAGAAGAATTGCCAATTACTGAAATTGCAGCACAGGCACATTTTTCTGCTTTTCATTTTCAACGCTTGTTTCAAGCAATTTGCGGGATTGGCGTGCAGGAATACGTCCGCAAAAGAAGACTGTCAGAAGCAGCAATCTTATTGAAAGAAACTAGCATGAACATCCTCGACATAGCGATTACGTATCACTATCAATCCCAGGAGGCTTTTACGCGCGCATTTGAAAAGCATTTTGGAATGACGCCAGGAAAGTTTCGCAAGGCAGACCTGCCGCTTGTCTACCAGACGAAAATGGACTTTTTGACGTTCCGCCTGAAAAACAAGGGAGAGATGAAGATGAACAAACCGACGATCATAATGCTAGACGAGATTCTCATTATGGGACGTTCACACATGACGAGTCTGCGTGACGAAAAGTACTATGAGGAAATACCGGGATTTTATCAGGCATTTGGCCGCAATCAAGATTTTCTGCGGATTCCTGATAAAGCTGCCCCAGACATGTCATACGGTATATCGTGTGATTTTGAAGATGACGGGAGCTTTTCCTTTGTCGTAGGGGAGGCTGTGAATTCGTTTCCAGATGCTGTCCCGGAAGGCTTCGTGACGTTGACGATCCCGGCAGGCAAATATGCAGAATTCAAAGTGGATGGTCCTGTTGATCAAGTCCAGAATACACGCAGATACATTTATGGTACATGGCTGCCGAGCTCCAATTACGAGCGCAGAGAAGGACCAGATTTCGAGGTAACAGATGTATGCAATTCCAGATACCCCGATCAAATGAAAATGAGCATCTACATCCCGCTGAAATCATAATTTTACAATCCGTTCATACGCCATCCATCTTCTCTTTAAACCTGTTTGTTAGAGTAAAGGGGTAGGGAATTTGAATTTGGAGGCGAAAAAAGGATGGACGTACAAATTGAACGTGCCAAGCGAGATGACTTTGCGGAAATGATAACGCTTGCGGATATGACGCTTCCGGATCGAATGAACCTGCATGAGTTGAAAAAGTATATGGAGCTGTTTCCCGAATTGATATTCAAGGCGACGTGTAACAATCTGCTCATCGGGTTCAGCTGCGCCGGGATTGACATGTACCAGTCCACAGGATGGCTGTTGTTTAGCAACGTACGTAAAGAGTTTCAGGGTAAAGGCATTGGCAAGCGATTTATTGAGGCAAGACTGCAAGCACTGCGCCAGTTTCCGACCCTTCGCACGGTTCGGGTCACGGTGAGCGAAACGAACCTGCCGTCTATTCGTGCATTAGAGGCGTTTGGATTCCGTCTCGCACAGGCGGAACAAGACTATTATGGACCAGGAAAGCATCGGAACGTAATGGAATTGCCTATCCTGAGTGTGGCGACTACTGCATGCCCTCAGATTGACATCCCCGTCGAGCCTGTTTTGTAGACAAAGGAACTCAAAAGTAAACTACCCGACCAGGCAGGGAGACAACGGCCTTTTTGTATACAAAACAACACAAACAAGCCTGTGCAGACGCGATGTCTGTCGCACAGGCTTTTTCCATTACTGTCCAATAATAACCCGTTCTTTTGGATGACGGTAGCGCATCATGCGGTCCTTGCGTTTCAAGAAGAGCAGCAGATTGATGATTCCAATCCGTCCGATAACCATCGTAATGATCAGGATGATTTTTCCTGCCGCACTCATATTGGCGGTAATTCCCGTCGATAAGCCTGTCGTACCAAAGGCAGAACAAACCTCAAACAAGATGTGCTGAAACGGCAAATCCTCCAGCCAAACAAGCAGAATAACGGCGATAAAAACCATGAATACGGCGATAAAAAAGACGACAAACGAGCGCATGATGTCATCTTCTACAAGCTCACGGCCAAATACCTTTACATCTTTAAATCCGCGCATGTTGGCAAAAACGGTGGCGACGAGAACGAAGAATGTCGTCGTCCGTATACCACCCCCAACGCTGCTCGGAGATGCTCCGATAAACATCATGCCAGAGAGCATGAGAAGCGATGGTGTGGAGAGCAAGCTGATATCCATGGTCGCCAAGCCGCCGCTTCGCGAAGATACCGAGTGAAACAAGGAAAAAAATAACGTATCGATCCAAGAATGGCCTGCAAATGATTTGTTGTGTTCGAACAAAAACAAAAGCACAGCTCCTATGACAATCAGCGAAAAGAAAGTCAGGGTCGTAATCTTCGTAAACAAGGAAAAGGTGAAGCGCATCTTGGCCCGTTTATACGATAAATACGTACGCAGCTCCACGAGAACCGGAAAACCGATGGCCCCGCAAATGATCAGGAGCATGACGATTGACTGAAACACGTAGTCATGGGTAAAGTCCATCATAGAGTTTCCATAAAGGTCGAATCCGGCATTCGTAAAGGAACTGACAGCTGCAAAATACCCGTGATAATAAGCGGAATACCACTCTGTATAATACCCTGCAAGCATAAAATGAGTTCCCAGTAGAATGGTTCCTACCAGCTCAATCATGATGGCGATCACGAGGATATTGCGCATCAAATCAACTAGTCCCGACAACGTGGGACGATTGTGATCAGTAGCAATCCACATACGGTGCTCCAACCCAATTTTTTGTCCCATCAGGAGCCAGAAAAAGGTTCCAAGCGTCATGATACCGATCCCGCCTACCTGGAAAAGCAGGGTCAAGAAAAGAATACCCCACTCGTTGAACACCTCATGGATTGTGATGACGGTCAGTCCAGTCACGCTAATCGCACTCGCAGCGGTAAACAAGGAGTCGATGAACGTGAGATGCACACCCGGATTATGAAAAAAGGGCAACAGCAATAGAAACGATGAGATCAAAATCAGTCCCACGTAAAAAAATACAATGATTTGCACAGAAGTCAAACGACGTTTCTGGTTGGACGTTAACAAAATAAATGGCCTCCTGAATAAACTTCATAAGGGTTATCATACCAAAAAAAGTTAGCTAGCAAAATGCAGAGTCTTGATTCCAGAAAAATAACCTTGGACAGCGGTAAAGACCAGCGTCCAAGGCTATAGGTATTTCCATTACCGTCTGCGAGAAATCGTTCGTCTGATTTGACCGCGTATTTCTCCATCCGGATTTTGGGTCGTATGCGCGTTTACATAGGTCATACCGCTATTCATCAGTCTAACTAATTCTGCGAGTGATCTTCCTTGAAGCGGGCCGACCAAGTCATTACGCGTGATCGTTCCCGTCACCACTCCGCGATTTACACTGATACCGCGAATTATTGGTCCAAACAGGAATACGACTACAGGTCCATTCACACCTCTGGCTCCAATGTGAATATGGGCTTGGGTGAAATTACGTAATTGATTGAGAACTAGGCGAAATTCAAGTCTTTGCCCATCATCGCTTAATCGAAACAGGATATTCCCGGTGGCATTTGTTCTGACTGGAGGTACTTCTTCCGAACCTCGTAATAAAGCTTGGAATCTTCTTGCCATCGTAACACCTCCCTCGAGATTGTTACTACATACTTTATTGGAGAGGGGGATTGGTGGCTTGTATGATTGTCCACTCGGGCAATCCAAGTAGAAAAGAAAAGGTATTTTCACTATATGCGAAAAAGGAAGTAGGTTGATCAGAATGAAAAACTGCCCTCCATGGATGAAAGGAAGGGCAGCTTTGTGCAAATCTAGGTTAATAGAGCGGATGACGGCGGTCTTTTACATGATGAAGAAGTAAATGATAGCAGCCAATGCGATTCGGTACAGGGCAAACGGAACCAACTTGATTTTGTTAATCAGCTTCAGGAAAAAGCGAATCGCCAACAGAGCAAAGACGAATGCACTGATAAACCCGACGATAAAGAAGGGCAAAGACTCGATGGTGATATACTGCCAGTGTTTCAATAAGGACAGGAGGCTGGCACCTGCCATGACAGGAACAGCCATGATAAACGTAAAGTCTGATGCAGCTCTGTGGCTCAATCCTAGCAATACCCCACCCGAGATGGTTGAGCCAGAACGGGAGAAGCCGGGCCATAGGGCGATACATTGAAATAATCCGATAATAAGTGCTTGCTTGTACGAAATTTGGTCAACAGTGGCCACTTTGGGGCGTCCTGGCCTGAACCAGTCTGCAGCGATCATGAGAAGGGCACCAGCAACGAGCCCGATCAGCACTGTGTTGATGGAAAAGAGATACTCATCAATGTAGTCGTTAAACAGCAGTCCCAATACAGCGGCAGGTAGAAGCCCTACAATTACCTGAGTCAGACGCAGCTTGTGTCCGGGACCATTGCCATCAGGTGAAAGCTTTTTTAGCCCAAGTAAACTGAGGAAGCGGTCTTTAAAAACGATCACAGCAGCCAAAATCGAGCCGAGCTGAATAACCACCTTGAAGGTATTTGCAAATTCCTGCGTAAACAATTCTTTTGAATGTAACCACATATCGTCGACGATAATCATGTGCCCGGTAGAAGAGACAGGAGCGAATTCGGTAAGTCCTTCTACTAATCCTAGCACGAATGCAACGAAAATTTCCCAAAGGTTCATGCGTACTCACCTTTCCAAATAACGTGCTATAGTGGCCGTTTGAATAGAGTTTGTTCCTCATACACTTTAATACAAAAAGCGGGAAATAGTAAGCACTTCATATAACATTTACATCTTTGTTACCAGTTTGTAATCAGCTATTTTGACCTACCCAGAATACCCGCTTGGACGGTATGATGGTAATAACCGATTTTTCACATAAAGGAGATAAAATCATGCCACATCTCATCGTTCGAGGTATCAAAGCAGAACAAATGGCAACAATCAGCGAGCCGCTCGCCACAGAGCTGGCTGCGCTTTGCAATTGCGGCACAGATAATTTCACAATCGAATGCTTGCAGACGACAGGTGTATTTGCAGGGAAGATTGTGGAGTCCTTTCCATTCATTGAGGTAGCCTGGTTCGAGCGCGGTCAAGAGGCTCGTGACCAGTTTGCAAAGATCGTGACCAAGCACGTACTTTCTCTTGATATTCCGGAGGTAGAAATGGCGTTTATAGCCTACCAAAAGGAAAGCTACTATGCCAATGGAGAGCATTTCTAAAACTAGGTGACAGGTGCTGTCGATTTCCCGGGAAAAGATACATGAGATTCGACAAGGGGCTTTCCCTCCGTCTTTTTCGAGATGGAATGGGAAAGTCCTTTTTTTCTGTGAAAAACGTCTCGACGTTTTTCCTGAAAATGTCACATTGGGAGGGGATGGATTGTTATTCATAGTGAGAGGGGGAACATCGTGAATAAGATAGAAATCGAGCAGCTGTTGGACGAGATCAAAGCAGGCGCTCTGGAGCAATATGAAGTCATTATTGACCACTATCAGCAACCGATCTTTACATACTGCTACCACATGCTCGGTCATCGTCAGGATGCCGAGGACGCTGTTCAGGAAGTGTTGTTCCGTGCTTACGAGCGTCTCGACCAATATTCGTACTCGCTGTCATTTTCCGCCTGGATTTACCGGATTGCTTTCAATCATTGTGCCAACGTTCTGAAGCGCAGGAAATTAACCCGTTTTCTCCCCTTTTTATTCAATCGTGATGAGGATGGGCGCAATTACGTAGAAGAGCAAATCGACCGCAATTATTTGGGGGAACCGTTTGACCGTATTTGGAAGAGGCTGACTGCTGAGGAACGCACGCTGATGATTTTACGGGTGCTGGAGGAAAAGGAATACGACGAAATCGCCGCTTTGCTGGACAAAAAGCCTGCGGCACTGCGGAAGCAATTTGAGAGAGCATTAAAAAAGTGCAAGCGTTATTTGCCAGCGATGGGAGGGATGGCTGATGATGGACCCAAATCCGTTTAAGCCCATACAAGAGATGCTCATAGCAAAGCCAGTCCCCAAAGTCGATGTGAAAGAAAAAGTCATGGCAGCAATCATGGCAAAGAAAAAGGAGGAGAAAAAAATCATGAAAAAGAAAATCGGATTGCTACTCATTGCAAGCATGCTGGTTGGCGCTTCATCGGTCTGGGCTGGGATGAAGATGATTGAATTAAAGAATGAAAAAGGTGAAGTCGTACTAACGATGTCCCAGTACACGGATGAGGAGCAGCAAAAAGTCGTCCAGGAGCTGCCGCAGGAAGAGCAGGTAAAACTGGATGCAGAAGAAAAGGAGCTTGAGCGCAAAAGCGAGATCATGACAAACATCATGAATAGTCTTAAACCAGGAACGACAGCAGCGATCTACTGGGTGCCCAAAAATGAAGAGGAAAACAAAAATATCGTCTGGGCCAAGCATGCTCCGAATATTTCGGTCGTGTCAAACCCGATTACGTATACCTCGTGGAAAGATATGCAGCCGGTTGTGGGGAAGATGTTTACACTCCCAACTGAGCTGGGTGGGACCTTCAAGTTCCATGAAGGAGATGTGCACTACGAGGATAGCGATAAGTATGATGCGGAAGCGATGAAGGCGGAAGCAGAAAGAGATAAAAAGGAATACGTTGTAAAGGAAATTCCGTCCAGTGACAAGTTCGAGTACGCCACCGTTTCTTATCGTTCTGAAAAAGGTGGCGTCAGAGCGGAAGTGAGAGTGGCCGAAGAGGGCAATGCGCTTACAGGGACAAATGCGCAGCTGATGGAAAAGGTCATGGTTGGAAGCAATGAAGCCGTGCTAACCACACATAAGTCCGGAAATGGCGATGCTTTCAATTGGGTGATCTGGATAAAAAACGGTTCGAAGCTGGAATACTCTTTGCGTGCATCGGAAAAGGTCGTCTCCAAAGAGGAGCTGCTCAAGCTGGCTAAACAGCTCAACGAGACAAAATAAGCAGGAAAAAGATGATCAGAAAAGGACCAGAACAAAAAAGTCTGGTCCTTTTGCAGTCATACGATTCGATCGGCAAAATAAAGAGGAGTGTCTACATGACGGAATCAAAGAATATTTCGGATGCTTTCTAGCGTCAGCTCTGTTGGTCGAATCGAATTTTTAAAGTTGGCTGTTGTGGATTCGCCTAAATGATACTCGTGCAGCGCATCTGTATCCTTCAGCATATTTCCGGTTAGAATGCACACGGCTGTCTCGTCCTTGTCGATCACTTGCTGCGAGATCAGCTTGCGCAGTCCTGCGACAGTAGCGGCCGAAGCAGGTTCACAACCAATGCCGCTCTTGTCAACCCAAGCCTTGGCATCTAAAATCTCCTGATCGCTCACGGAGCAAGTGACGCCGTTTGTTTCCTCCAAGGTACGAAGCGCTTTTTTCCAGCTTGGCGGATTGCCGATATTCAGAGCAGAGGCGCGGGTGTACGGGTTTGGTTCTGGAACAAGCTCTGTTTGTCCTTCTGCCACCATGCGGTGAAACGGACTGGCACCCTCAGCCTGTACAAGCGCAACGCGAGGCAGCTTGTCGATGAAGCCGAGATTTTTCAAATCCTGCAAGCCTTTCCCCAAAGCTGTTACATTGCTAAGGGCGCCTCCAGGAATCACGACCCAATCAGGCAAATTCCAGTTCAGGTACTGAGCAATTTCATAGACGATACTCTTTTGCCCTTCGATTCGGAATGGATTGATCGAATTGCAAATATACAGACCAAGCTCCTTGCTGTGCTGCTCATAGAAGCGGATACCGTCGTCGTAGGTGCCGTCAAAGCTGATGACGTTTGCCCCGTAGGCGAGGGTTTGCAGCACTTTATTTAACGAAATATTTTTATTCGGTACAAATACGTATGATTCATGGTTTGCCAAAGAGGCGTACATGGCTAGAGACGAGGAAGTGTTCCCCGTAGACGTGCAGGTGAAGCGCTGATAACCGAGAGAGCGACCGTGTGATACCGCTACGGTCATCCCGTTGTCTTTAAATGAGCCGCTAGGGTTTTCACTCTGTGCTTTCAGCAAGACCTTGTGATTGCTGCCAGTATACGCTTGGATTTGTTCGGAGGCATAGAGCCCAGTATTTCCTTCGTATTTGGTAGTGATGTACTCGTCTGCAAGCTCAGGAAAAATGAGCTCCTTGTAGCGCCAAACACCGCTGGCATAAGGGGTCATGCGCTCCGAAAGACGTTCATGAAAGATTCGCTTTAAAAACTCGGCATCAACGTGAGAGGTGTCGTGAACGATGTCAAACAAGCCCCCGCACGTACATTGATAGTCAAACAGGTCAGCCGATACTTCTTTGTTGCAGTCTACACAAACCAGTTTCATTGCCATGAGATCCACCCTAAAAAGAGCATAGGAGAATCTCTCCACCTCTTTTCTCTATATTTGTCTGCCGTCTGGCAGTCGACTATGCCCTTTATAGTAATGGGAGAAGTGGGGGATGTAAATCATACTTTGCTCTAAATGCGAAATATTCACAAAACATATGTACAAAACCCCCTCTCTTCCTTTGAACAAGAGTGGGGGTCCGCTATTAACGAAGAACGGTTGCCGCAAAATCGTATGGCCTTGTATCAATTACTTCATCATATTGCAGCGCTCTGTCAACCAAGCCAGCATCCGCGATAATCTCCTGCCAACCGTTGAACGGCTGTGGCTCTATCTGGACTGACTCTGCCCACATTCCGTTTGCCCGGAAGAAATCGATGATCGTGATGACCAGATCAGTGTCTGTATTCGGCCAGTATTTGCGGACAACCTCGCGAGCGTCTTCTGCTTTATGTTCGCGAATCCAAGTCGTGGCACGTTGAATCGCTGATGTGAATCGGCCTACCAGATTGTCATCTCGTTCAATCACCTCTGGCAGCGTGTAGTAAACGCTCCATGGGATAGCACCACCAATCTCAGCCAAGCTCGCGGCGTAATAGCCGACACCTTTGCGAACCAGAAGCGCAGCTGTAACCGGATCGGCGACGAGTGCATCCCCCATTCCTCCAGCAAAAAGCTCCGACAGCATAGGAGAAGAGAGATCGTGAACGAATTTCACCCGGCTTACGTCAAATCCGGCTCGCTTCAGCAGGCCATCGAAAAACAGAAACGGGCTTGCTCCATTGCCACCGGGTACCAAAATAATTTTATCCTCCAAGCATCTCCATTCAAACGACTCTACCGGATCACGCGTAATCAGAGCCAGAGGACAGCGAGCGGAAATTTGCGCGAATGCGTAGTAATCCCGCACACGAGAGCGGTACATCGACGGTACCCAAATGCCGCCAAGCGCAGCCTGAGCCGTACCTGTATTCACGTCATCGAGTACGCGTGTCCACATCTGCGGAACGTCAGCTGTCACCTCCAGCTTCACATCCGCGTAGTATCCGAGTTCTCTGGCCAGGTACTCTGGAAAGTAATTGACCGCATGTCCTGTCGAGGAAATATGAAATTTGTCCACGTAAAATCGACTCCTTTTCCTTTGGGATAGTGATCTCTCCTTGACCAAGCGATGGAGGGGGAGCAGCTATATCGACGGTGCAAAATCTACGAGGCAGTTACCGAGCCTGAGCCTGAAGACTCCGCTGCCTGATCTTTTTCATCTTCATCCTCATGCAGCTCTTCAAGTGAGCGCCCATGCGTCTCGGGAGCAAACAAGATCGAGATGGCGAACAGAGCGTACATCCCCGCGACGAGGGAGAAGACTCCTACAATACCCGATTGATCGAACATGAACCCGGCAACCAAAGGCATGACAGCACCTGCAGCCGTACCGATCGCGGTGATAAATGCCGTGCCAAAAGCGCGAATGCGAGTTGGATAAAGCTCAGGGGCATAAATCCAGATTGTTGTATTCAGGAGCAAGACGAAAAACTGGAATGTGGCACCGAGTAACAGGATGAGGAAAATGCTCTTGGACAAAAGGCCAAAGGCAAGCCCAGCACCACACGCGAGCATCGACCCTACAATGAGAACCTTGCGGCGCCGAACGTGATAACCAAACCAGGATGCTGCGAGAGCACCGAGCAAGCTGCCTACGTTCATCACCATGGTAAACATCAAGCTTTTGACGATGGAAAAGCCTTGTTCTACTAAAATCGTTGGCATAAGCACGAGGATCGAGATTTGAGCACCGACGGTCATCCACTCAGCAATACCGACTGTGAGCGTGGGACGGAGCAGCTTGCCACGGAAAATGTCGCCAAACGGTACCTTTTTTCGCTTGAGCTCTACTCGATCATCTGCGGAGAGGTAAGGCGTTACAGTGAGATTTTTCGTTGCTAGCTTACCAGAGGCAAGAATCGAGAGTACCCGATTGGCTTCGTCCACTTTTCCTTGAGCGAGCAGGTAACGCGGCGACTCCGGGAGGTAGCGGCGGAAAAATACAATCAATATAGCAGGCAGCACGAGTAGACCAAACAGCCAGCGCCAACCGACATCCGGATCAGTTCCAAACAGAGCGAAAACAAGGACACCAAAACCGGGAGCAAGTAAATTCCCAAATCCGCCCGCTCCGACGTTCAACAGAGCAACTGCGGAACCGCGAAATTTCGTAGGGCTGACCTCAGCGAGCATCGTAATGGCGCTCGACAGCTCACCACCCAGGCCGAAGCCGACGATGATGCGCCCGATGGCAAGTACAGCATAGCTCGGAGCAACAGCACAGATGATGGCTCCAAAAGTGAATAACGCTAAATTAAAGCTGATGGCAAATTTGCGGCCATATTTGTCGGCGATAACTCCTGCGAGCAGCCTGCCGAGTGCCATCGCGGCAAAGGTGACGCTGTTCAGCATGGCCATCTCGGCAGTGGTCAAATTCCAAAGCTGCTTGAGTGATGGACCTGCAAGTGAAACCGTGTGCTGCTCAAGAACATCGAAAAAGGCGCCCAAAAGAATCAGGCTGATGATCAAATGATGCGCGCGGGTGACCCCGATTCGGTCTAGTGAGTCAGCCAGTTTTCGATTTAGACCTGTATTTTTGTCCCCCGACATACTTTCCTCAGTTACGTGCATTTGTGTACATCCCCCTTTTTTGCGATGATTTCGGCAAGGAGACATGCAACGAGTGACGGGGTATGCCTATCGCTACGGAGGAACTGTGGTGATAGCGCTTTCACATAGCGAGTAGGGTAGGAAGCGGGTGGAGCTATGGAAATGGTGGAGCATAGCAAATCACCTCCTGAACACAAGTTGTATACAAGTGATATGTTAGTATGCCGGCTTTTCATTCGTCAAGTACTATTCTGAATTTTTTGAATAATTTAATTTGTGTTGATATTCTGGGGTAACGGGATTAAAATACGAGTTGTATACAATTGAGGTGATGTATCGTGAGTAAACAGTTTTTAAAAGATATCGCATATGAAAAAATAAAAGAGCGCATCCTTCAGGGGTATTATGAGGAAGGGAGCACGTCCGAGAACGAGCTGGTCAAAGAGCTGCAAATGAGCCGGACTCCGATCAGAGAGGCGCTGCAACGACTTCAGTACGATGGCTTGGTCAAAATTTATTCGAATCAGGGCGTTTTCTTTCAAGACTTGTCGGTCAAGCAAGTGAATGATTTGTTTGACATGCGCATTGCGATCGAGACGTTTTCATTGCGAAAGGCTTTGCCAGTCATTACTCGGAGGCAGCTGGAGAAGCTGGAGCAGGACCTGATCAAGCAGCAAAAGGCTCTTGATGAACAAGATCCGATGGCGTTCATGAAAAATGATGCTGCTTTTCATTCTTACCTCATACAGCTCGCGGACAATCAATTTATTGATCCCGCTTTTAAAAACATCAGGGAAAGATTGTTTCATCACGGCAGTCTCGTTTATAAGAAAAATCCTGATCTATTGCGCCAATCGCTGCAGGAGCATCGGAAAATTGTAGAGGCAATCCAAGCCAATAATGTGAAGGCTGCTATCGAGGCGATGGAAACCCATTTGGAAAACAGCAAAAAGATCGAGCTCAGCTGTGTTTGATTACGAAAAGGGTACTCCAGCTACTTATGTCTGTGGAGTACCTTTTGTGTTCCATATGGGTATGGGGGACTAAAAGTTTTTTTCCAGGTCGCTTAGTTCTTTGCTGGTAAGATTGCGCCATTGTCCGATTTTCAGATTGCCCAAGGTAATATTCATGATCCGCACACGCTGAAGCTGTCGCACTTGATAGCCAAACGCTTGGCACATGCGTCTGATTTGGCGATTGAGTCCCTGCGTCAAAATGATCGTGAAGACACGGTCGCTGACTTTGGTCACTTTGCATTGCTTGGTGACTGTACCGAGAATTCTCACGCCGTTTGCCATTCCGTGCAAAAAGTTTGCCGTGATCGGCTTGTCTACAGTGACGATGTACTCTTTTTCGTGGTTGTGCTCCGCACGTAAAATTTTGTTCACGATATCCCCGTTGTTGGTAAGCAGAATAAGACCTTGGGAATCCTTGTCCAATCGTCCAATCGGAAAAATACGCTCCGAGTGGTTCACAAAGTCGATAATGTTCCCTTTAACATGCAATTCGGTTGTGCACGTAATACCTACCGGCTTGTTCAAGGCGATATAAACATCCTTTTTTTTCGTACCGAGCGCTTTTCCGTCGATTCGCACGTCATCACCGTCTTGAACCGTGCTGCCCAGCTCCGCTTTCATTCCGTTAATCGTGACACGCCCTGCGTCAATGAGCTTGTCTGCTTCTCTGCGTGAACAAATGCCGGTTTCACTAATAAATTTATTGATTCGCATGGATGGTTCCTTTCATAATTTCTGCTGTTTTTCTAGTAGTTTTTTTCGCCATGGCAAAGCCAGCTCTTCTATCTCAAGCATCCGTTCGAGCATTTTTGGATCAGGTGATTTGTCATGAAAATACAGGTGATGGACCTGGGCGACCGTCACTTGCGAGGGGTGCGCTGATAGCTGCGTAATGGTAGAATCGCTCGAAATAGTTCCTTCCTGCAAAACGCGGAAAAAATAGCCGGTATAGCCCATTTCGACAACTGCCTTGAGCAACCGATTGTTGTTATTTCGTTTGTTAATGGTTGCACAGGGATAACGTCCCTGACTCACTTGGAGAATCGTTTCTCCTATTTGATAAACATCCCCGATGCATACCTGATCCTCTCTCATGTTCAGGACGGTCAGGTTTTCTCCAAAAGCCGCCCCAGTTAATGGCTGTCCAAATTGCTTTTCCCAATGGGCATAGTGTTCATAAGGATATGCACAAACGACGCGATCAGGGCCACCATGGTATGCTGGGTTTGCGACGTCATCCTCATCAATTTTCATGGAGCGAACAGCGAGTGTATCCACTTGTTCTTTCCAAATTCCGGAAACGAATTCCTGTCCGTTATAAAGGCTGCTTTTCGGTAATCCCTTACTTATATAAGCAATTTTTCTATTCAGCATTTTATCCACTCCCACGGTGTGCGCTTCATTCCAATTTACTACATACTATAGCATATCCCTTTTATTCAGACACCGCTGATGGGACAGATTCGAATGGTTCTGGTATGATGATGGAAAGGAAGACACAGGAGGCTTATGTGACATGCAATCATCGGGTGTGGTTTTACACACGGATAAATATCAAATCAATATGATGTACGCCCACTGGGTAAACGGGACACATAATCGGAAGGTCGTTTTTGAAGCATACTTCCGCAAGCTCCCGTTTGGTAATGGGTACGCTGTTTCAGCAGGCTTGGAACGCATCATTGCTTATATAAACAACCTTCGTTTTGAAGAAAGCGATCTGGAATATTTGCGGCAGCAGGAAGAGAACTATGATCCAGCCTTCTTGGAGGAGCTGCGCACGCTGCGGTTTACAGGCTCGCTCTATTCGGTAAAAGAAGGTACTTTGGTATTCCCGAACGAACCACTGATTCGCGTAGAGGGACGTGTCATAGAAGCACAGCTGGTAGAGACAGCGTTGTTGAACTACATGAACTATCAGACACTGATTGCGACAAAAGCCTCGCGCATTAAAAATGTGGCGGGCAATGATATATTGATGGAGTTTGGAACAAGACGTGCACAGGAAGCAGATGCGGCCTTGTGGGGAACTCGTGCAGCTTATTTGGCTGGATTTGATGCGACGTCCAACATGCTGGCCGGAAAAATGTTTGGAATTCCGACCAAGGGCACACATGCGCACTCGTGGGTACAGAGCTTTGAGAGTGAGGAAGAAGCGTTCGAACGCTTTGCCGAAGCGCTGCCAGGTCAGGTAACCCTGTTGGTAGACACGTACGATACGCTGAAAAGTGGTGTTCCGCATGCGATCTCAGTAGGAAAACGACTTGAGGAACACGGAATCAAGCTATCTGCTGTGCGACTGGATAGCGGGGACCTGGCGTATTTGTCCAGTAAGACGCGCGAGATGCTGGACCTGGCTGGCATGCAAGAAGTGAAAATAGTGGCGTCCAATGATCTTGACGAACACACCATCATGAACCTCAAGGTACAGGGCGCACGTGTCGATAGCTGGGGCGTCGGTACACAGCTGATTACGGCAGCTGACCAGCCAACGCTCGGCGGTGTTTACAAGCTGGTAGCGCGTGAAGGCGACGATGGCACGTTCAAGCCAACCATCAAGATTTCGGCCAATCCGGAAAAAGTGACGACACCTGGAATCAAGGATATGTACAGGCTGATCGACCCGAATACGGGTAAAGCCATTGCGGATTACCTCTGCTACCCAGAAGAACAGCAGGTGGTAGAAGGAGCACCAGTGCATTTGGTCAATCCTAGCCATCCGTATTTGAATAAGCAGCTGGAAACATACAAAGCTGAATCGTTGTTGATTCCAGTCTTTGTGGACGGGGAGCAAGTATATGAGCTGCCTACGCTGGAGCAAATCCGCGACTACCACAAGGAACAACTGAAGCTGTTCTGGCCGGAATATTTGCGTATGCTCAATCCGGAGCACTATCGCCTGTATATCAGTGAAGAGCTGTGGGAGACAAAAACGCAATTGATGAAAGCGTATATGAAGAAGTAGGGCACGAAGTATGACCCGGTGCGTCTGTGAGATGCATCGGGTCTTTGTTATTTTTTTCACTTACAAATAATGTTAAAAGTGGTAATCTTGGTGTGAGTGTTGGAGGGAGTGATAACATGCCTAATGAAAAAAGATTTCCAATCAAGAAAAAGACCTGCTGTTTTTCACAGAATACGAGTATAATGGATGGAAAATAAGAGGCAGAATATTGAAATAGATTCACTATAATTTTATCATTCAAATTAAATCCCTAGCAGGAAGGTAAGAATTTTTGTCGAATTTGTCGGATTATTGTTTTTCTGCCTGTCTTGCAAAAGGATGGAAAGGGGGATACACATGCCAATCAAACTGCCAGACGAGTTGCCAGCAACGGAAATATTAGCACAGGAGAACATCTTCGTCATGAAGGACAGCAGAGCCTTCACACAAGATATCCGGCCGCTGCGCATCGTCATACTCAACCTCATGCCTGTAAAAGAAACGACGGAAACACAGCTGCTTCGCCTCTTGGGGAATACGCCTTTGCAGGTGGAAATCGTGCTGTTGCATATGTCCAGCCACACGTCCAAGAATACGTCAGAAGAGCACTTATCCATGTTTTACAAGACGTTTGATGAGATCAAGGATCAACGGTTCGACGGCATGATTATCACAGGGGCACCTGTGGAGCAGCTCGATTTCACAGAGGTCAATTACTGGCCTGAGCTGCAGGAAATTCTCGATTGGAAAATGGAGAATGTGACCTCGACGCTGCACATCTGTTGGGGGGCACAAGCTGCACTCTATCATCATTATGGCGTTCCTAAGCATCCGTTGCCAGAAAAGATGTTCGGAATCTTCCCACACACCTTGAACAAGCAAAACGTCAAGCTGCTGCGCGGTTTTGACAACTACTTCTGTATCCCGCATTCCCGCCATACGGAAAATCGCCGGGAGGACATCGAAAAGGTGCCGGAGCTGGAGATTTTGTCCGAGTCTGAGGAGGCAGGGGTTTACCTTGTAGCGACTCGGGATGGTCGTCAAATTTTTGTAACCGGTCATTCGGAATACGACCCGACGACGTTGCAGGATGAATATCAGCGGGACGTGAACAAGGGCTTGGATATTGCTGTTCCAAGGAATTACTATCCAAAGGACGATCCGAACCGTCAGCCGATCGTCACATGGCGTGCCCATGCCAATCTGATGTTTTCCAACTGGCTGAACTATTACGTTTACCAGGAGACACCGTTCGATTTGAACTACAAAAAATAACATCAAATTGGCAACCATCCGAGCTGATCGGGTGGTTTTCTCTTTGAAAAAGCTTTGGAAGAACCCAAGCTGGTATGGTTACCGTTGACGAAAAGAGAGCTGGCAGGTAGTGTGAGGATAAAATAGATAGTGAGCGTACGTAGAAAGATAAATGTAAGAGGGGTTATTTGCATGAAAAAAATTGTGAAGCAGGATCAGGATGTAATCAAGCAGCACAACAAGCTGATGATTCTCGACATTATTAAAAAGCAGCGGCCTATTTCGCGCGCTGAAATTACGAAAATTACTGGAATGAGTGCGACTTCCATCGGTAGATTCGTCAGTGAGCTATGCGAGGAAGGGGTCATTCGCGAGACGGAGCTTACTTCTTCCGGGGTAGGCAGAAAAGCGATCATGCTAGATATTGAGCCAGGTGCGATCTATACCATTGGTGTGGATATTGAGAAAAAGCGGATCAGTTTTGGCATTATGGATTTTAGTGAAAGCATAATTGTGTACCACAGGATCGACTATCAGGCGCAAAAGGCGAATCCAGAAGAAACGGCAGACCGGATCTGTCGGGAGATTCGCGGGCTGATTGAAAGACAAGGAATTCCGTACGAAAAAGTGATTGGTGTCGGCATTGGTGTGCCAGGGGTCATTGACTATGAGAACGGAGTCGTCCAGCTTTCTACCACATTCGGCTGGAAGGGTATTGCGTTTGCTGACTTGATCGAACGGGAGCTGCGGATCAAAACCGTGATTGACAATGATCTGAAAGTGAAAATTCTCTCGGAGTATTTGTACGGCTCGGCCAAAGGCTCAAACAAGACAGCTCTGATCGGAATCGGAACAGGAATCGGTTCAGCGCTCATCATTAACGGAGAAGTTTTTAGGGGCGGCTCCAACAGTGCGGGAGAGCTGGGACATACTACACTCGATCCAAACGGAAATCTGTGCGAATGTGGCAAGCGTGGTTGTCTGCAAACATACATAGACGAAAACTCACTCATTTTGGAAGCACGCCGGGTGACGGATATCTCGGATGTACGACAAGTATTCGCAGCAGCCAGAAACGATGAACGCTGGGCAAAAGAGATCGTCTCTCGTACGGCGCTCTACATCGGCATTACGATTAACAATATCGTCTGCATGTACAATCCGGATACGGTCATCTTGAGTGGCGATTTGGTGGAAAATTACCGGGAGATTGTTGATTTGGTCGACCAGCATAGCGAGCAAGTCATCTGGGAGCCGTTCAAAGGCAAATTCAAGGTCATTCCTTCCGAGCTGAGGGGAGACGCGATTGTGATGGGAGCGGGAGCATTGGCCATGCAGCATTTTGCTCCATTGGCAGGGAGCTGGACGTAAGAATAAGCAACGGGGGAAATCTCAATGGACATCCGGCAACTGCACTATTTTGTAGAAGTGGCGAAGCAAAAAAGCTTTACGAAGGCCGCGCATACTCTGCATGTTTCTCAGCCTTCCATTAGCAAAATGCTCAAGGCGCTGGAAGAAGAGCTGGGTGTGACTCTGTTGGATCGGACAGAGCGGAAAATGGATCTGACGGACGCAGGCGAGCTCGTATTTGAGCATGCAACAAAGGTGCTGCAGCTGATGGACAGCATGTCTTCGTCAATCGCGGAGATGAGGAATGTGCAGCGTGGACGCGTCAAGATGGGGATGATGCCTACCGTAGGCTCCTTCTTGCTGCCAAATGCCATTGCTTTGTTCAAAAAGCAGTATCCGGGTATTGATATTGAGATGAAGGAATACAGTGCGAGGCCTCTGGAGCTTCAGGTGGAGCAGGGCAAAATTGATGTAGGACTGACAGTTCTTCCTGTGGATACGACGAAATTTACTGCTGTTCCGCTTGTCGCAGAGGACTTGGTTGCTATCGTCTATCAGGAGCACTGGCTCGCAGGCCAAGAAGAGGTAAGGCTGGAAGCACTAAAGGATGAAGCGTTCATTTTGTTCACGGAGGAATACGCGATCCATGATGTGGTCAAGCAGGCTTGCATGCGTTCCGGGTTTGAACCGCGTGTCGCGTATATGAGCTCCCTATGGGATTTTGTTGGAGAGATGGTGGCGACCCAGCAGGGGATATCCCTCGTACCGCGCTCGATTGTTCGCCGATTGAATAATGGCAATCTGCGAATCGTCAACATTTCGTCTCCCGTCATCGACTGGCAGTACGCCTTGATCTATCGCAAAGAGGGATATCTTTCGCATGCCGTGCGAGCTTTTATTGCCTTTATCGATAAACAGCTTTCTTCATAACCAAATGGAATAGAATTTATGATGATTATGTATTTTACGAATGGAAACGAGACCGATTAGAATGAAGGTACCAACTAGAAGGAACCGGAGTGGTCTCGATGAAAAAATGGCTGTCTGCTCTTTTGCAGATTGGACTTCTGCTAGGGTTTACTTGGCTGGGAAAAGGCGTAGCCTATGCTTTGCACCTTCCGATCCCTGGAAGCTTGCTTGGACTGCTTTTGCTGTTTGTATGCTTGCATATGGGCTGGGTCCGCTTGCAGTGGGTAGAGGCTGGAGCAACGCTTCTGTTTTCCCAGATGATCTTATTTTTTGTACCATCGCTTGTTGGCATCATGCAGTACCCGTGGTTGTTCGGGATCAAAGGCTTGCTGGTTCTCATCGTCGTCGTAAGCGGTTCTGCGCTTGTGATGGTTTCGACAGGCGCTGTTGCTGAGCGGGTGTTCAATTCCAAGCGTGGCGAGGTGAAGCAGCGTGATCCTGTTGAAAACGTGTAGCTTTCTCCTGACGATTGTCTTTTTCTATGCGGCAAAAAAGCTGAACAAAAAGAAGCCAGGAATGCTATTTTCCCCGGCGATTGTGGCACCAGCGGGATTGATTCTGCTGCTGCTTCTCACAGATATTCCTTATCAGACTTATAGCGAGGGAACCACCGCGCTTAGCGAAATGATGGGGGTCGTTACTGTAGCATTTGCGGTGCCGTTGTACCGGAATTGGTCCGTTTTGATGGCCCACCGAAGAATGATAATTTATAGCCTAGCGACAGGCTCGTTAATTGCAATCGTCGCTGGCGTCTCCACAACCATGCTTCTCGGATTGGGAAAAGCGGCAGCGATTAGTGTAATTCCGCGCTCCATCACACTCCCCGTCGCCGTCAGCGTGTCCGAGGCGATTGGAGGGATGCCGACCATGACAGCTGTATTTGGGATGCTCACCAGCTTTGCGGGTGTCTTTTTGGCTCCAACCATTATCAAACGGCTCAAGCTGCACCAGCCTGTCTCCATCGGCTTAATGTATGGCATGGGCGCTCATGCCTTGGGGATGGTCAAGTCATTTGAAAGAGGCGAGCTGGAAGGCAGCAGCTCAACACTCGCCGTCATCGCGGGTGCGATCATTACTGTGATTTGGGCGTTTGCGTTAATGCCAGTCATAACGACGTGGCTCGCTGCTGTATAACAAGCGGCCAGGCTTGAGAAATGAGGGGCTTCTAGAATTTCTAGAAAGCCTCTTTTTTTTCTTTACAAACAAACGAATAAAAATACAATATAATTAATAAAAATACAACGAATCTGGAGTGAGAGATTCATGCGCATTCACCCATTCTCTTTGTACCAATACGCCGAAGTCGTCGATCTGTGGCTACGAGCAGGTCTGCAATTATCACGTTCCGATACCGTCGAGGGACTCCGCCAAAAGCTAGAGCGTGATCCCGAGCTGTTTTTGGTCGCAATAGCTGAAGCAGGCAATATAGTTGGTGCTGTCATGGGCAGCTACGACGGTCGCCGCGGCTGGGTAAACCATTTGGCAGTCGATCCAGGCTATCAGGGACAAGACTTGGGAAGCCGTTTGATGCAAGAGCTGGAGATGAGACTCGCTGCACTCGGCTGCGAAAAAATCAACCTGCTGATCGAACCGTCCAATAGCGGTGTACAAGCATTTTACGGACGATTGGGCTTTACAGCGGACGAGCTTATTTTCATGGAAAAATGGATTAAGCCCGCGTAGGTCTGCAGAAGAAGGTGTATGATAGCTCAGAAAGGCGATGAAGACGGTTCGCCAATCCAGTCTTTACAGCCATTCTCGCCTTTCTCTTGCTCGGCGAGCGCATGACCCTAATCCAGCTGCTGGGCAGTGTAATTGTCATTGTAGGCTGCTATTTGTTTTCCCGTCTCAAATCTGTTTCAGTAAAAGAAAAGCCCCATGATGAATCAGGTCAAAGGGTAAATAAAGATTTCTTAACACATGGACATGGGCTTATGCATACACATAACAAGGATGGCGTGCGTAAAGGAGGTTACCCATCCGATGATTTTGATAGCTGGAAGACAGGTCAACCCTTCTGCGCTGGTGGCAGAGTGGGGATTGAACGCCGTGCAGCGTGAAACCGTACGAATCATGGCAGCTAGTCAGGAGGTTTTTGAATATCCGTCTGCCGAGCTGCTGCAATTTGAGTTGAAGATGAGGGACCATTTGGTACGGTCAGCACTTGCTTTGAACAGTAGCGGATTGGCTTTTTCCACGTTTGAGAATTCCAGGTGCAACGAGCTCTATTGGAATCGGACAGAGCTAGGTGGGTTTCGATTAAGACAAGGAGTTCCGCCTTCACAGGGGATCATCAATATTTTTCAAGAGGGCAGAAAATACGCGACCGAGTGTGCCACTGCGATGGTCATTATTTTATACCATGCTGTTCTTCAATCGATCCGCTTACCTGATTTTGAACGAATGTTTGCAGATATTCTTCTCTATGACTGGCGATACGATCAGGATCTGGATTTGCAAACCAATCGAACCAATACGTTTTTGCCTGGTGACATTCTTTATTTTGCCAATCCAGATTACAATCCTGAGACGCCACAGTGGCAAGGGGAGAATGTAGTCGATCTCGGCAGGGGGCTGTACTATGGGCATGGTGCGGGAATACGCACAGCTGACTCGCTCATCCATTTTTTAAATGAAGAAAGAAGAGTGGGGGCCATGCGCTCCGCCTATCTGGTACATCAGGCGACACGTCCTGGCTTTGCCTATTTATTCCCTTACAATAACAGTCGGCCGGGTGTAGGTATCTCACAGCAATCCATGCATTCTGCAGGACCCATTTCCGTACAAATCGGTTCCCGTTCATGGGAATGGTGAAGATTGGGTATCAATTAAAAAGCCTCTGGCCATCTGGCGAGAGGCTTGCATCATGTCTGCATACGGACAGTAAAACGCGATCGCTCCTCCTTGAAAAGTCCTCGATAGAGGTTTTATTACGAAAACCGAGAGAGGGAAAACATCGAGAGATCAATTGTGGAGGCGCCCTCCACTAGCCATTGACTGGTAGCCTCTCCAATTGCGCTTGCGAATTTAAAGCCATGTCCCGAGAAGCCGGCTGCGATCACAATTTGCGGATGGTCAGGATGACGGTCAACGACGAAATGCTCGTCAGGTGTCATCGTGTAAATGCAAACTCTGCCAGCGCAAAGCGGGCCAGCTGCTTGTGGCATAAACGTTTCCAAAAAGGAGCGGACATCTCCTTCATCGGATAAATACGTGCCAAAGGTGCGCTCCAGGCGATCGGGATCAATCACCTGCCCACCGTCATGTCGACCTATTTTTACGCCTGTTTGGTCAAAGCTTGGGAATCCATAATACGAGGAATCTCCCAAATTGAAAATAAAGGCAGGGAAGCGATCAGAGCTGTACAATTCCTCATCAGCGCCGAACCAGGCGACTGTTTTTCGCGTAGGTGCGAGGGGAACGGACAAGCCGAGAGAGGTGAGCAGGGCAGGATTCCATGCTCCGGCAGAGAGTAGAACCTTACCAGCGCGATAGTGTTCATTCGCTGTTTGCACGATGACGCCATCACCATCCGGCTCCAGAGCAATTACATGTGTATCGGTGAGCAAGGTTGCGCCAGAGGAGATTGCCAGCTGGCGATAGGCGTCGATGCATTTTTCAGGATAAAGAACCCCTGAGGTCGGCTCCAGACAAGCAAAAAAATCGTCAGGTAGCTGGATGCCGCTCCAGCGCTCATGTACTTCTTTGGAACTTAGCACTTCGAGAGGCAGGGAGTAGCGCTCAGCACTCTCCTTTACTTCTTGTAAAAACGGTTGATCGTGTGGCCCTGCTGTCAACACACCTGTCTGTACAAAAAGCTTGACTCCAGAAGCTTCCTCCAGCTGTCTCCACAATTCCTGTGAACGCAAGGCGAGCGGTACATATTGTTTGCCCTCTCCATACGCATGCCTGATGATTCGGGTGTCGCCGTGATGGCTTCCCATTGTGTGCGGAGGGTCATGAGAATCAATTAAAAGCGTGCTTACTCCTTGCTTGGCAACATAGTAGCCGGCTGCCATCCCCATCGAACCTACTCCGACAATAATGACGTCAAAATGCTGCATAAACAATCCTCCCCCGTTTGTTCGTTCTGGTCGATCGTACACGTTCATCTATGATTTTCTTCTATTATCTTACAGGTACTTTCAAAAATCGAGGATCCCTTTTTACAAATCAGAAGACATGGTAAATAAAAACATGTTTATACCCAAAATTGCTGGGGAATAGGTGAGTACACTGTCTACTATGTGTAGAAAACGGGGGATTTCTATGAAATGGACAATTGGTAAAAAACTGAGTGGTGCGTTTGCTCTTATTTTGATTTTCATGGTAGTTATGGGAACCACCAGCATGTACAAAATGCATAATATGAACCAAAAGGTAGAAGAGCTAACGACAGTTTGGCGTCCAGGTCTTGAAGAAATTCTACAAATCAATACGGCATTGGAAAGTATCTTTGGATATAGTCAACGGATGCTCAACTCGACTCGCGCGGAACAAAAAGAGAAATTTGCAAGCCAGATTGATGAGCGCTTTGCATATATTGATAAAAGACTGTCCGAATACGAAGCAACGATCGTGGATGAGGAAGACCGGAAAAACTTTGAAGGACTCGTGAAAGAAATGGAGAGCTACAAAAGCTTTAATCCAGAGTTTATGGCATTCGCTAAAAAGCTCGATATCAACCGCCAAGCGACACCAGAAGAGCTGGCGGAGCTAGAGCGGCTTCAGCAAAAATCCTCCGATCTGTTTGCGGAGCGCTGGAAATACGTAGATGCAATCATTACATACAACAGCGAAGGAGCGAAAAGAGCCGGGGAAGAAAGCGCGAGTTTGTATGAAACGGGCAAGCTATACACCATCACGCTTGGAATCACCTCGATTGTGGCTTGCCTGCTGCTTGCCTTTTGGCTGACGGTCAACATTCGCGGTCCAATTCAGCGATTGGTTTTCAATATGAAGGAAGTATCCGAAGGGAATTTGTGTGTCGAGCCGCTCGTGGTAAAAAGCCGTGATGAGGTTCATGATCTGGCGAATTCCTTCAACGAGATGACGAGCAGCTTGCAAACACTGATCCGTCAGGTAGGAACGACATCAGAGCAGGTTGCTGCATCGGCTGAAGAGCTGAATGCAAGTGCAGAGCAGACGAGTCAGGCGACTGAACAGATTGCAGTGTCTGTGCAAGAGGTTGCTTCCGCGACGGATCGACAGCTGGATAGCGTGGGGAGAGGAGCCAAATCCATTGACGATATCTCACATGGAATATCCCACATCGCCACGAAATCTCAAGCGGCCTCAACCTTGGCTATTCAGGTGGCGTCTATGGCGGGCGAAGGAAATCAATCGATCCAGGCAGCTGTCCTGCAAATGAATGCTATACATGACTCCATTCGGGAATTGTCCAGTGTGGTGGAGGGACTGGGAAATCACTCGCAGGCAATCGGACAAATTATCGAGGTCATAACGGGAATTGCTGATCAGACAAATCTGTTGGCACTGAATGCAGCGATTGAAGCAGCCAGAGCAGGAGAGCATGGCAGAGGCTTTGCTGTCGTTGCAGATGAAGTGAGAAAGCTGGCGGAGCAATCTTCCCGCTCCGCAGAGCAAATCAGTCAATTGATTCATACGATTCAAACAGATACCAAGCAAGCGGTGAGCTCGATGGAAGCGGGCACGCGTGAGGTTCAGCAAGGGATTCTGGTCGTTCATCGCGCCGGAGAAACATTTGGTCAAATTGAGATGTCGATCGGCACGGTATCCGATCAGGTTCACGATGTTTCGGCGGCGGCCCAGGAGGTATCGGCTCACTCTGAACAGGTAGTAGCTGCGATCAGACAGGTGTCAGAGGTGTCGGCGGTTACAGCGGATGGAACCCAAAATGTTTCGGCAGCCACAGAAGAACAGCTCGCAGCGATGGAGGAAATCTCGTCTTCAGCTACGGCGCTATCCAATATGGCAGAGGAATTACAGTATATGATTGGACGCTTTAAAGTATAGAAAAAGACATCCATACTTCGATCAGGGTGGAAACGACCTTCGGCTAGAATGAACAAGAAAGATTTATTCTAGCTAAAGGAGGCTGCACTTATGACGAGCCATATAACTATTCAGCCCAAAATATTGTATTACGGTACCCCCGTCGTTCTGTTGACTACAGAAAACGAGGACGGCACGACCAATATCAGTCCCATTTCTTCGTCGTGGGCATTAGGCAGCTACATCATTCTAGGCCTGGGACTCGGATCACAGGGCTTGGAGAATCTTCGGCATAGACCCGAATGCGTAATCAATCTGGCAGACGCAAGCCTTTGGCAGCAGGTAGAGGCACTTGCTCCGTTAACAGGTCGTGATCCCATGCCTGCCTATAAAGAAGAGCTGGGCTTTCGCTATGAACCTGACAAGTTTACGGCGGCGAATTTCACTCGGGTGTCATCCGAGACGGTTCGTCCGCAGCGAATCGGGGAATGCTCCCTTCAATTGGAGGCTATGGTCCGCGATATCCGTATTCCCGAATATGCGCAGATGTTTGCCATTGTAGAGACAGAAGTGACAAGAGTTCACGCAGACAAACAGATGGTAAAAGGTGAGCATCACATTAATCCGGGAGCCTGGAATCCTTTAATCTATAATTTCCGTCACTATTACGGACTGGGAAGCGAGCTGGGCAAGACCTACCGCTCCGAAACATAAAACGCCAGATACATGGCGTTTTTTTCTTCACGGATGACAGCTCATCGCCCATTTTCATTACCTTCTGATTAAGCTAAGTGGTATCATTTGTAGAGCGTAATCTAGATGTGGAGGTACCAAATGGAACAACTTTTGATGGGGAGCTTTTTGTCCGCGATGGCAACAGGAGCAGGTGCTCTGCCCATACTTTTTTTCAAAACGGTTACGCATAGGTGGCGCGACATTTTGCTTGCCTTTACTGCGGGAATCATGGTGGCAGCGGCAACATTCAGCTTGATCCCACAGGCAATGAATAATGCGCCTTTTCTGATTGTTTGTCTGGGAGTTATAACTGGGACGCTGGCACTGACCGTTCTGGAGAGCATGATCCCGCATATCGATCTGGAGCATACCAGAATGAACATTTCGATGGATTCGCAAGCCTTGTTGATTTTGTCGGCCATCACCTTGCACAATATACCAGAGGGGCTATCTGTAGGGGTGAGCTACTCGAGCGAGCAGGCAGGCTTGGGAGGCCTGATCGCTTTTGCAATCGGTCTTCAAAACGCACCTGAAGGATTTCTGGTCGCCCTTTTTCTCATCAATCAAAAGGTGAGCAAGCCCAAGGCTTTTCTGCTGGCAACACTGACTGGCTCTGTAGAGATCGTGTCTGCCATCGTCGGGTATTATCTCACGGCAGTTGTAGAAGGGCTGGTGCCATACGGCTTGTCCTTTGCGGCAGGTGCCATGCTGTTTATCGTCTATAAAGAGCTGATTCCCGAAAGCCATGGTGACGGTCATGCACGCTCGGCGACCTTTTCGTTCATTCTAGGACTTTTGGTCATGATCGGGATGGTTCAGTGGTTCGGATAAGCCTGTTTTCGAAAAGAGTCACGTTTTTATGTAACTTCCCCTCACAAAACAAGCCAAAAATACCGAAACCATAAATAGATAGATTTCGATTATGGAAGTAGGGAGTGTCACGATGGAAAAGTCTACCTTGATAGGTATAGTACTAGGTATTGTTGCAGTAGTCGTCGGGATGATTTTGAAGCACGCCAGTCCCAGCGCACTGCTGAATCCAGCAGCGTTCATGATTATCATGGTAGGTACGGCTGCCGCTATTTTAAACGCATTTCCTATGTCTGAACTCAAAAAGGTTCCTGCCCTTTTCAAGGTTCTTTTTAAAGAGGAAAAACTCCCTGCCAAAAAGGAACTGATTGGTCAGTTTATGAACTGGGCGTCGATTGCCCGTCGTGAAGGCTTGCTGGCTTTGGAAAACACCTCTGATGAAATCGAAGATCCATTCCTCAGAAACGGGATGAAGATGATCATCGATGGTGGTGAACCAGATTTCGTCCGCGATGTTTTGAATGAAGAGATTCATGCAATTGAAGAGCGTCATCAGGCAGGAGCACTCATTTTTAGCCAAGCTGGTAGCTATGCACCGACACTCGGGGTATTGGGTGCGGTAGTTGGTTTGATCGCTGCTCTGGGTAACCTGAGCGATATCGATGCACTCGGATTATCGATTGCGGCGGCGTTCGTTGCGACCCTGCTCGGTATTTTTACGGGTTATGTACTGTGGCATCCATTTGCCACCAAGCTGAAGCGCAAGTCCAAGCAAGAAATTGAAATCAAGAAAATCATGGTAGAGGGACTTTTGTCTATCCAGGCAGGGGTATCCCCAGCGGCTATTGAGCAAAAGCTCGTCGTCTACATTCCATTCCGAGAGCGTGCTGATTTGAAGGAAGAGAAGAAGGAGGAAGGAGCGGCGGTAAATGGCTAAGCGACCAAAAAGACATGCTCAACACGAAGAGCATATGGATGAGTCCTGGCTGATTCCCTACGCTGACTTACTCACTCTCCTGCTCGCTTTATTTATCGTTTTGTTTGCGTCCAGTGAGATGGATGCGAAAAAGTTCGATCAAATGGTTCGCTCCTTTAACGTTGCCTTAAATGGTGGTGTGGGTGTGCTCAACCAACCGAGCCCGGTACCACTTGACCCGCTCTTGGCGCAGCAAACAATACATAAAGGTGGACAAGAAGCGGAACGTGCGAAGTCCGAGGAAGAGAAAAAGCTGGAAGAGGCAGTCCGCAAAGAGACGGAAGATCTGAAAAAACTGCAGACCCAGCTAGAAGGATACATCCAGCAGAACAAGCTGCAGGACAAGCTGCAAACGAAGCTGACAGAAGAGGGACTGCTCATCACGATTTTGGACAATGCCTTGTTTGACTCAGGTAGTGCGGTTCTCAAGCCGGAAGCGAGAAAGCTGGCAGCAGAGATGGCGGCCATGCTCGTTCCGCATCCAAAAAAGGTCACGGTGACCGGACATACAGATAATGTTCCGATCCATCGACCTGAGTTTCCTTCCAACTGGGATTTGAGTGCCAAGCGTTCAGTCAATTTCCTGAAGGTACTGCTCGAAAATCGTAACTTGGACCCAACCAAGTTTAGTGCGACAGGAATGGGAGAATACCATCCGGTAGCTCCTAATACATCGACAGAGGGAAGAGCCAAAAACAGACGGGTAGAGGTTGCGATTTTACGTGACCTGGCTTCGCCTCCGAAAAACAGTATGGCGCAGGTTTCGTCCCAACAATAATAAAAAAGAGGGGTAGCTTATTGCTATCCCTCTTTTCGTTATTTGGAGGAGTCATCACTCGTTTGTTTGTTCATCATAAGCAACTCTTGTCTTTTTCTCCGGCGTTTCTTTATCCATAATCCAACCAGTAAGATTGGAATCATAATCAGGAAGACGTAGAGAGAAGCATTTCCTACCATACTTTCTGCCATGCGCCCGTAAAAGTAAAACAGAAATCCGACCAGATAAAATTTCACGGCCCGTCCGATGGCGGCATATCCAATCAGCTTCCATAACGGAAAGTTCAGGCAGCCAGACATGATGGTAAACACTTTAAAAGGAATAGGGGTAAAGGCACCAATGAAAATCGCCATTTCGCCTCGTTTTTGGAACATCGTAGTTGCCGAATCAATCCATTCTTTCTTGAGGATCTTGTACAGTACGGAGTGGCCGAGTCCTTTCCCGAGGAAGTAACCGACAGGAGTACCAATCAAACACGCGATATATCCGGCAGTAGCAATCCACAAAGCATGGGACGGGTCAATCATACTTAGTGAAACCTGAAGAAAGAAAACCGGAATGGGGAAGATGACCGCGTCAGCAAATGAATGGATGACGACTCCCCAAATGCCATACTCCATTAAAAAATCCAAAGTGTTCTGAACCATCTATTTCTCCTTTTTCTATCTATCAATTCCAGCTCACCCGACTGCTCCAAATCGGCTGGCGTGGTGAGAGCGGCACATTTATGCCCAGTTTGGCACCTGCTTGTTCATATACAGTAATCTCGTAAATATTGTACCAGTATCTGAAAGAACAATGTAAACATGTTTCTTATTCTTTAACACATCTTTCACATCCGAACCATTTCGGGAAGACCACTTTTTCTATTATGAAAAAGGAATGGCTTTCCCAAAACGATCCACCGGCGGATTTTTTATTAGACCTGAGACGGAGGCGTTCCGATTTCCAGCTTTAACTCCTCCATACGCTTTTCGCCCCATTCGTACATCATCTCAATAATGGGCAAAAGGCTCATGCCCAGCTCGGTCATAGAGTATTCTACTCGTGGCGGCACCTCAGGGAATACTTCCCGATGCACAATCCCGTCCTCCATCAGCTCTTTTAGCTGACTGGTCAGCATTTTATGTGTGATCTTGGGGAAGAGACGCTGAAGCTCACTGAATCGGTGAGGACCTTCTACGCCCAAATGCCAGAGGATTACGACTTTCCATTTTCCACTAAAAATAGACAACGTCAATTCCTTGGAGCAAGTAAAGTCTCCGTTCCTGATTTTTTCTTGTGTTTCTTTTCGTAAATCTGACATTCATTTCTCCTCTTATTTCAGCCGTTACTTCAATAGTACCTTTTTTGTAACCTCCGCACAAAAAAGTGCATTCTTATGTTGCTCGCTGCTGTCTCCTATAATAAATCGTGTGGAGAGAATTCTTTTATTACAGGGGAGTGTCATAGCAATGTCGAAAAAAGTATTGATCGTAACTGGCGATGCCGTAGAAGCTTTGGAAGCCTACTATCCATATTATCGGTGTCTGGAGGAAGGATTTGAGGCTGTAATTGCTTCTCCAACAGATACCAAGGTGTTGCATACTGTTGTCCATGATTTTGAAGACTGGCAGACCTTCACAGAAAAAAGAGGCTATCAGCTAGAAGCCCATGCATCCTTTGAACAGATCGATCCAGAACAGTACGATGCTCTGATTATTCCGGGCGGACGTGCTCCTGAGCATATTCGACTGCACAAGGATTTTGCGCGGATCGCCAGCCATTTCTTTCAACAGGATAAGCCTATCATGATCCTTTGTCATGCGAGTGTAGCACTTACCGTTATTGCAGACGAGATCAAAGGGCGCGAAATGACTGCTTACTTCGCATGTCGGCCAGAGGTAGAAGCAGCAGGTGCAAAGTACATCGAGACGCGCTTCCATGTAGATCGCAACCTGATTTCTGGTCACGCGTGGAACGACTTGCCGTCTTTGATGAAAGAGTTTGTAAAGCAGGTAAACGCACTAGCGTAGGTTAAAAACAAACAGATTCGAATGTGTGAAGGCAGTAGTCCAGAGCTTGAAAAAGTTCAGGGCTGCTGCTTTTTGCTATAATAGAAATTAATTTTCAAAATATTCGTGGAGGTTACTGATGACAACCAAAAAGTATACCATTTCCGATTTGCTCGACGTTGCCAGAAAAGGAGACGTTCCCCCGCCATGTGATTCCACGCTCCAGGTGTATGCTGACTATGCCGAGGACGGTGTAGCCAAAGGGCGGTGGGAGGTTGCACCTTTGTTTATCAACGGGAACGGAGTAGCCATGGGCGGTTTTTTATCCGCAGCAGCCGATATTATGATGGCTTATGCGATCGCCTCATTATTGAATGATCAACAAAGCTTTGCATCTATCAATTTGCAAACGACTTTCCACCGGCCTGTTTTTGAGGGCGTAGTGGAGATCGAAGCCAAAGTAGAGCGATTGGGTAAATCCGTTGCGTACCTGGTAGCAGAGCTTACCCAGGACGGTAAGAAGGTTGCCTCTAGCGTGTCATCTGTGATGATCATGAATGGATAGCGAGCTGGTGGTTTGTGATGTACATATCCTTGACAATTCAACATGAAAAAGAGATAATGAACGCAATAACTCAGTAAACTACTCGGAATACTAAAAATAAAGAGGTGAGCTTTTTGGAACGGACCATTCATATTCCAAGCGGTGATATTTCGTTAGCAGCTACGTGGCACAAGCCTGATATTTTAATAGGGAACAAGAACGTGAAGTCACCCTTGGTGATCATTTGCCACGGCTTTATCGGCAGCCGTATCGGAGTGAACCGTTTGTTTGTGAAATCCGCCAGAGAGCTCGCCTCCCAAGGCTTTGCTGTATTGCGCTTTGATTACGGCGGCTGCGGTGAAAGCGATGGAGACTATGGAGCAGGCGGGTTTGATGTGCTGCTGAAACAAACACGTGATGTTCTTGATTACGCTTTTGCTCAGGAGCAAATCGACCACGAGCGTGTGAGTCTCTTAGGGCACAGTCTGGGTGGAGCCGTTGCCGTATTGACAGCAAGCCAGGATAGACGCATTCATTCCCTCGTTACTTGGGCGGCAGTCGCGCGCCCTTATGACGATATCGTGCGGATCGTGGGTACTCAGGAATATGAGGATGCGCTCTCGACAGGTTATACGGATCACTGCGGTTATTTGTTACAGGATCGTTTTTTCCATTCGTTAAAAGGGGCACATCCTTTGCGCCAAGCCAAGCAATTTGAAGGAAATGCATTGCTTTTGCATGGAAACCGGGACGAGGTCATAGCGGTAGACTCGATGTTCCACTATGAGCATGAGCTGCATTTGCGCAGGAGAGGACGTTGCGAGACAGAGGTTGTGGTTGGGGGAGATCATACATTTTCCTCGGCTGATAGCTACAATCGACTGATTGCAAGCACAGTGAGCTGGCTGGGCAGACAAATGGAAGTGGAGAAGTTCGCGGTGTAAGGATGATGGGGAAAAACGCGGGGTAATACGTCCCGCGGTTTTTTGTTGTGGATGGTTGGATGGACGGTACTATCCTTTTTTCGCTTTGATTTCATCAAGCAGCCCTTGGCAGCCTGCATGGACAAGCTCATACACGTATTCAAAGCGTCCAGTGTAATAAGGGTCTTCTACATTTTGTTCCGTAGCATCTGGAGCAAAATCGAGTAGGCGGTAGACCTTTTTGCCTGATGGGGCCATGCGGTTTAGCTCACTCAGATTTTCTTCGTCCATGCAGATGATGTAATCGTATTCGGAAAAGTCTTGGCGCTTGATTTGACGAGCGCGTAGTGTGTCGTGCGAAATTCCCTTTTGTGTCAATACTTTTTGGGTGCCGTTGTGCGGTCGCTCTCCAGCGTGCCAGCCGCCAATCCCACATGAATCAATCGAGATCTGATCAGCCAATCCTTCCTTTTCCACGAGGTGACGAAAGACAGCTTCAGCCATAGGTGAGCGGCAAATATTCCCCAGACAAACGAACAGTACGTGTGTCATGTGATACTCCTCTCTTCTTACCGTTTATATCAGGCTCTGTATGTAAGGATACCACACCGAGGAAGTGGTGGATGTGGCATCTTCATTGCCAAAATAAGCGCAGTTTGCTATAATGGGCGTCAGTTACCCCAACGATTAATTGCATACACTTGAGTTTTCTAGGGTTCCGCGGATGAGTCTGAATGCCGGTCTGGACCGAGAGAAAACCCACGACTGCGGTCGTGTACACGGAGGGATAAAAGCCCGGGAGAATATCTGTGATGGTATTCCACCCGAGGCTTTTTTTGCATGTGAAAAAGTCTCAGCCATCATAAGCTGTGCTTATCTTTTGGGGAACCATATACAACTAAGGGAGGGAGCTTGTCATCATGGGAAAAAACTGGTTGCTAGTTGTCTTTGCTGCCGTTTTTGAGGTGATGTGGGTAGCCGGACTGAAACACGCAGATAGCTTTTTGACATGGACGGTAACCGTTATTGCCATCATCATTAGCTTTGGAGTATTGGTCTATTCAGGGAAAAAATTGCCTACAAGTACGGTCTATGCTGTGTTTGTAGGCTTGGGGACAGCGGGTACTGTGATTAGTGAGATGGCTGTGTTTGGAGAACCATTCAGCTGGGCCAAGGTTGGGCTGATCGCCCTGCTTTTGGTAGGTATTCTCGGTTTGAAGCTGGTAACACATGAAAGCACAGAGCCGCAAAGAAAAGAAGGTGATGTAGCATGACATGGGTATCATTAGTATTTGCCGGATTGTTTGAGGTCGTTGGCGTCATGGGGATTACTCAGGTCAATCGCAAGCCTTCTGTACGTTCTTTTCTCGTATTGATTGGCGGATTTGCCCTCAGCTTTTTCCTGCTCTCGTTTGCCATGACTGAGATTGCGATGGGGACGGCTTACGCAGTGTGGACGGGGATCGGAACAGTCGGAAGCGCGCTTGTCGGGATGTTGTTTTACGGGGAGCCAAAAGATAAGCTGCGCATTCTTTGCATTGCACTGGTCATCGTTTCCGTGGCTGGACTTAAATTAATTGCCTAACCTGCTTGTGCTTTTGTTTTAAGACAGACATTCCCTATGTCTGTCTTTTTCACATCATTTTCCATTCTGCAAAAAACGACATCGAACTTTTCAGGGGCATAGTATAATAAAACGGTCTTGGGATATTTACATATTTTTCATGCGAGGAGGCCATTTAACTGCATGAGCTCATTTTGGGCAGCATTGAAAAAAGGAAATATGTCATCGGCTACGGCAGCATTGGGCAATACGGGCTTAGCTATCGTCAAAGGTCTTGCAGCAGCCTATAGCGGGAGCGGGGCTATGTTCGCCTCGGCTATGCACTCGATTGCGGATGCAGTGAATCAAGGCTTTGTGTTTTTTGGCAGTGTGCTTGCTGAAAAAAAGCCGACGCCGCGATTTCCGACTGGATTCGGTCGGGTAATCAACCTGTTTTGCATGATCGCCGTCATCGTGGTGACGATTATGGCGTACGAGACCATCATGGAAGGCATTCATCTAATAAAAGAGCCAGCTGCATCCAGCCATTTCTGGATCAACTTTATTATTTTGGTCCTGGCGATTGTGGTGGATGGCTATGTGCTGGTCAAAGCAATGAATGAGATTGTCCACGAGACCCGCATCGAGGCAAAAGGCTGGGGAGTCATACCCGCTGCATTCCGCAACGTAGGACGGGCTGCACCGCCTACAAGGCTTGTTTTTTACGAAGATATCGTAGCAACAACAGGGGCGCTCCTCGCTCTTATTGCAGTGATCGTGACTGCGTTCAGTTCCTTTGCCCTGTTGGACGGAATTGCAACCATTCTGATTGGCATCTTGATGATCGGCGTGGCTTTCAAGGTAGGCTACGATAACATGGTCGGATTAATCGGGGTTGCTGCGCCAAAGGAAATAGAGGATCGAGTCGCGCGGGTCATATTTGAGGACCCGGATGTGACGGATATTAACCGCTTGCGTATCGTTCAGGAAGGCCGTTTTTACCATGTGGAATGTTATGTAGAGCTGCGCGAGGGACTGACACTTGCTGTAGCGGATGATATCAAATATCGGGTGCGGGATAGTCTGCTCACGGACCCGGATATCAGCGATGTGACGATGGGAATTCTCGAGGACAACGGAATCAGTGACTGGAGACGCCCCGAGAATCTCGAAGCGACCTTAAACGAAAAACGCCCCACACCATCATGAGAGAGGTGTGGGGCATCGCTTTCGTTTAGGAGACAGATACAAGTTGATCAGTTGGTTCCGCTTCCTGCTCGGCAAGTGGTGTAATCAAAACCCGTGTCACACGGTGATTATCCATCATCTTGACGGTGAACAAGTAGTTTTCCCATTCGACTGTAGCGCCAACGGCAATCTCTTCTTCCAGCTGACTGTACAGCCAGCCACCGATCGTATCCACGTCCTCTGACTCCAATTCAAACGGGATATGGTCGTTCAGATCAGTCAGGGTGAGCATACCGGAAACAGATAAGCCATTTTCCACTTTCTCGATCTCCGGTCTTTCTTCGTCAAACTCGTCCTGAATATCTCCAACGATCTCTTCCAGGATGTCTTCCATAGTAACCAGTCCGGCTGTACCGCCGTACTCGTCAATAACGATGGCAAGCTGCGAGCGTTTTTTCTGCATCAAACGAAGAACCGTACTAATTTCCATTGTTTCTGGAACAGTCAGAACCGGACGAAGCAATTGGTCCAGCTCCACATGCCCATCCTGCAGTGCTGCGAGGTAAAAATCAGTCGCATGGACAAATCCAATGATGTTGTCTTTGTCCTCATCCGCAACCGGGAATCGCGTGTGACGCTGGGTACGGATGATCTCCAGATTTTCCTCAAACGTATTCGTTGCATATAAGCAAACCATGTCTATGCGCGGGATCATGGTCTCCCGAGCCAAGGTTTCGGAAAAGTCAAAAACGTGTTCCACCAGCGAAAGTTCGGTCTGGTCGATGTGGCCGCTTTGGTGACTTTGATTCACAAGAATACGAATTTCCTCTTCTGTATGCGCCGCTTCATGCTCCGACACGGGGTCGAGGCCCACTCGTTTCATGAGGGCGTTGGCTGTTCCGTTCAGGAACCAAATAGCCGGGTAGAGCAATTTATAGAAAAACATCAATGGTGCTGCAACCCACAGCGAGGTAATTTCTGCTTTCTGAATGGCCAAAGATTTTGGTGCCAGTTCACCTAATACGATGTGAAGGAACGTGATGATCGCAAATGCTACACCAAACGAGATGGCGGAGATCAGATAATCAGGTAATCCTGAAGACCCGAGCAATGGCGTTACGATCATGTGGGCGATAGCCGGTTCCCCGACCCACCCAAGACCCAGTGAAGCTAGTGTAATACCAACCTGGCAGGCAGATAAGTAACTGTCTAGCTTTTGCGTTACCTTTTGGGCGTATATAGCTCGTTTGTTTCCTTCATTAACCATCTGCGTCAGGCGCGTTTGCCGTACCTTGACGAGAGCAAACTCGGCGGCAACGAAAAAGCCGTTTAGAAAAACAAGAAATATGACAAGCAGTAGGTTGAGCACTATCGGAACGCTATCCAAGTAAATAGTCATCCTCTCTAGAATGTTATGAAAGTATACGTTCTATTTTATCTTGTTTTGTAACATCTCACAAAAGCGATAAACAACCGAAAAGGGCGTTTCTGACCTGTTGCTCATGAAGAGAGACTCTCAGATATCCGTAGCGCAGGTTTTTGCGCCCGGAGAAGGTCATAGATAGTCAAACTGTTGGTCTGACAGTTCAAAAGGCTTGAAACGCCCTTGGGTTTTAGCGATGAAGCACTTGTTGTCCATAGACAAAAAACGCGGAAAGGACTGCGGCAAGGCCGAGATAAGCGACCAATACCTTCCACTTCGTACTGGCAGGCGCTTCGTAGTAGGTGGTCAGTCGATGCATCTGTTCATCAACTTCCGTCAGACGTTGGCGGGCGACGCGTTCACCTTCGATAAGTACCTCAGAGGGGGCTGGACGGAACGGATCAGAGTCAATAAATTGAACGGGTTCACGCTCCCATTGCTTGAACAGCTCCCATTTTCGGTGCATGAACAGCTTATCCAGCTTCAATTTATCCCGATCCAGCCGCTTTTCATCCTGGATGAACGGCATTAAAAAGCCTTTGTGCAGTTCTTTACTGTTTAGGGCAGTCACTTCTTCATTTAACTGCAAGCGTTTGTCCCACGTTGATTCCAATTGTGGCAGCTGTGCGGAAAACTGAAGGAAGTCCTCCAGCTTTGTGCGTTCATAATGAAGCACTTGATGCTGATAGCCTTCTCGCAGCCGACTCCACCACGTTATCAGACCGACGATGAAAATAATCACCATGATCGGTCCAGGCGAAGCGAACAGCATGATTCCCAATCCCACCAAGCCGACAAACCAGATTTTCGTAGACAAAACAGAAACAATGCGTCCCCCGTCCAGAGGAGAAACGGGCAGCAGGTTAAACAGATTCAATAAAGCGCCAAGGTAGATGACCAACGCCCAAAACGGATCTTGGGTCCACCAGTAAAGGGGGAGAGCGGGTAAAAAGGCAATCATCCCTGCAAGCGGACCACCGTAGGCAAGATAAGCCTCCGTACTGGCATCGCGAGGCAGGTCCTTCAAGGATATCAACGCTCCAGCAAAAGGGATGAAAACGGCAGGTGAGGTAGCGATCCCTTTGCGCTTGGCCGCTATGACGTGTCCCATCTCATGGACAAAAATCAGATAGACGAGAGCGACAGCGAATTTCCATCCGTAAAACATGGCATACGCCCATAAGCTGATAACCATCGACACCAAGGTTGTGCCGAATTTGGAAAACTTCAATATACCCAATAACCATTTTAGATTCGCCAGTAAAAAGGCACCAATGGCTAAGAGGACCGAACGGCTTTTTTTCATGAAGGTTCCTCCCAAACATCATGGCAGTTATGATTGTATACGATGTAAGCCCATGAAAGTTTCTTGGGCTTACAGTTTGTGCGCAGCCTAGCTTTCCAGGCGAGGATTGGTAAAAGTAAAGCCGTACTCGCCGTAAGTAGGATTGTATCCAAGCAAGCCTCCATCAAAATACCAAAAGTCGGTAGGCCGAATGACAAAGATAAGTCCTTCTACTTCAAGGACAGCATCATCAGTCATAGCTTCATCCTTTTCAATGGCATAGAACAAGCCGCCAGTTCCTGGACCGCTCGTTCGTACGTATAAGCGCAGCGTATCTCCCGGCACAAAGCCGGCGTAGCGCTGATAAGCCTGGGAAAACGCAGGCTCGATCACAAGCTCGATGCTCATGGGCAAATCCCCCTCTATTTGTTACTGCCCATTGTAACATAATCAAATCAGCATATAAGCCAAGTACCCATACAAAAATACCCATCCGTGCAGAATGGCTCTGCCGAATGGGCTGACTGTAGAAAGATGAGGCTAGTCCTTGCCTTTGCTTACATCAAAGGTCGGGTGCATGAAGCGTGCCCCTTTTATTTCCTTGTCTTCCAATAGCTCTTTGTTCTCGTTGGAGTTCCAGCCGATATCGTTGGTTGGATGAACCCACCTGTCGCCAGCCATAATTTCAGGATCTGTCTCCGTCGACCAGTTGTTTAGCGGGGAATGTTCCGAATCGTAAAGACTGTCCCCGATGATAACCCCGAATTCATTGACAAACGGCTTCTGAACATCTCGCGAGGAGTTTTTGAAATCAGGTGCGCTGATTTGGTGAGGCAGCGTTCCATCAAGGGAGATATCTTTGATTTCGTTTTCCTGGTTGGTCTTGTCCATACACTGGACCTCCTTCATACGAAGATGTCTCTTGACTAAGATGCATCAACGACCCGCCTCTTATACGAGAGGCTGCCTGTATTTCCCCTGCAAAAGGATGCGCCCAGCCCAATTAGGATGCTGGTGCATATGCTACAAAAAGGGGGAGATCCGATGCTTACCAGTGTCGTCATTCCAGTCAGAGACACAGTCGATCAGCTCCTGTATACCTTGTTCAGCTTTAATCTGCAGTTTATTGGATTCGAAAAATTCGAAGTCATCGTATTGGATAACGCCTCACGAGATGGCGTAACTGAAAAAATAGCGGGGTTTGCCGCCCATTATCCCCTGCAATGCCTGCGGTTTCGGAGGACGCTACCGCTTGCAGAGCTTTTGAATCGGGGAATGAAGCAGGCACGTGGCGAACTGATCATTTTCTTGTCACCGACGATGATCGTTCCGCGGGAGTTCATCAGTGTGCACCTGCATGCACACGAGAAGAACCCGAGACTCGTCCTGCTGGGACTGAATACAAGGCGTATCTATTCGGTATACGATCCACTCTTCAGTCCAATTCAGCATGCTGAGTGCAGGGAATGGCTGGAGAATTACCCGTATATCAAGCGTCCGCATTCGCAGGCGCAAACGATCCGATTACTTGAAGAGAGCCAGATTGTGAATGGTCAGGCATTCCCGATCAGCTTGCCCTGTCCGGAAACGGAAAAGCGCCTTACCATCTGGCATAAATATGGTGCGAGCTTATCTGGGTATCGGTGGCCGTGGACACTATTTTCGACTCGGCACGTCTCTGTCTCCCGCGCCATTCTAGACGCAGCGGGTGTTTTCAAAGTACTGCCGCGAGTGGAGATGGAGCGTGATCTGGCAAAACGCCTGATGAAAAAAGGAGCTGTATTCCAGTTGGACGAAAAGCTGACACTGCTGAGGCAGGAATGGGTAAGACGGAAAGTGCTGGATCGCCCACCGCTTAACAAGAAGAACCGCCGAGCGTGAATAGCCCGGCGGTTTTTGCTTGCTAACGGTTTTCTTTTAACCGCTCTTGTGGTTCACTATTAATGGAACCGTCAGAGCGAACGGCTTCCGATTGGGATTTTGGTCCTCTGATTTCTGCGGTTTTCCCGAAGTCTTTTGCTTTGTTGCGCACCATGTCTTGTCCTCCTCCTCATGCCAGATGGACATAGTATGACCAGGTTTGAGCCAGAGAATGAGGACAGAAATGAGATAGAGAAAGGATGGAAGTTAAAATGGCGAAGAAGCAGCGCAAGCCGCAGCGTCCAGCAATGCAAGCGGAAGAAACAAAAAACGGACTAAACAGTCTGAAGGATATGCTGAATGCTGATGCACTCGGAAAGCTCAAGCTGTTGGAAAAGGAAATGAAGGCAGACAGCGAACGAAAAGCACAGGAAGCAGCGGAACAAAAGCGTCGTGAGCAGGAAGAGCGCGAGCGAAACAAAAGCTTTGGCGAGCTCTTGGCTGATTATGAGAAAAAGGGTGGAGGCAAGTTTAGCTAATGCGTGATGAGCAGCAGAAGGCTCGCCCCGACACTTCGAAAAATGGCATGATGAAAAAGCGCCAATTGGATGTAAAGGATGAGGCCATCAAGGAACGAGGCCGCCAGGTTCTCAATCGTTTGGTTAAAAAGGAGCCAAAAAAGTGATTTTTTTCCGTCCCATCCCATATAGCTAGGGAAGGGAAAGGAGGGAGATCATGGGGACAATCCTGCTCCTGATCAGTCTCCTCTGCGTAGCTATAGGCACCTGGAAGCTGAGCAGGATTTACAAGGCAGACAAGGCGGACAACAAAACGATTTGGTGGGCCGTGGCGAGCGTCGGAATTGCGCTTTTTTTTCTTTTGAAACTCATGACGGATACCTTTCCAACGTAAAACATGCACCGAAAGCGCAAGCAACGCCAGGTGCATGTTTTTTATTACCTCATTTTATTCGTAACGCAGGGCTTCGATCGGGTCCAGCTTGGCAGCTTTGTTCGCCGGGTACAGGCCGAAGAAGATACCGATTGCACTGGAAAAACCAAAAGCGATGAATACGCTGTTCCAGGATAGGGTCGGCGGCAAATTGGCAAAGTGGGAGATCAGAGCAGCGATGCCAAGTCCGAACAAGACGCCGATCAGACCACCGATCAGGCAGACAATTACCGACTCAATCAGGAACTGGACCAATATATCGCGGCGTCTGGCACCCAGCGCTTTGCGAATACCGATCTCTCGCGTACGCTCGGTGACAGATACGAGCATGATGTTCATAACCCCGACGCCACCAACCACTAGCGAGATACCAGCAATGACGCTAAAGATCAGAGTCAGTGTGCCAGTCAGTTGATTGAACTGGTCGACTGATTCCTGCATGCTGCGAGCCATGTAATGATCTTTCTTTTGATGCTTGCGGCTCAAATATTGCTGCACCTGTTGCATGGCAGGAGTTACAGATGCTTTATCGATCGCTTTTCCCATAAACATTTGGACGGATGGCTCTTCCTGCAAGGTTTGATGGAAGCGAATCGGAACAAAGGCGCCAAAGGTTTGCGCACCCATATCAAACTTGAATTTCTCCTCAGTGTATGTCCCGATAACAACGAGCGAGTTGTTTCCCCAGCGTACGCGCTGTCCGATCGGATTCATTTGTCCAAATAGTTTTTCCCCGAGTGCTTCCTCGAGCACGACTACAGCACGCTGCTCCTTGTCGTCTGTATTGTTGAAAAGACGTCCTTTTGCTACCTTCATTGTCTTTTGCATGGCAAAGTAATCAGATGTAGTAGCTGAGAGGTTAACCCGTTCTTCCTTCTTTGGACCTTTCATTTCGATGGTCGCGGAGTTGTAAGGAACGATGTATTCGATTGCGGGACTAATCTTGCTGAGTACCTCCGCATCCTCTACCGTCAAATCATCGTTAGACATCGTTTCTTTGGTTTCCCAGTTAATATAGACGTTGAAGGTGTTTTGCCCAAACTTCTCCATCTCCTGATTGATGGCATTTTGTCCACCCTCACCAAGAGTCGTCACCGTAATGACAGAGGTAATCCCGATAATAATCCCGAGCATCGTCAGACTGGAGCGCATTTTGTTTGCCCAAATACCTTCTACTGCGGTAGTGAAGCTCTCCAAAAAATTCATGTGACGATCACCTCGTCCGACGGAGTGGCAAAGAGTCGCTCAGTGACCCGCTCATCCCGAATAATCACACCGTCTTTAAAAGTAACGATTCGTTCTGCGTGCTGGGCGATGTCCAGCTCATGTGTTACCAGAATGATCGTGACACCCTGTGCATGCAGCTCCTGAAACATCGCCATGATTTCGATACCAGAGCGGCTGTCGAGATTTCCTGTTGGTTCGTCAGCCAGCAAAATGGCAGGGCGGTTCACCAGTGCACGGGCGATAGCTACCCGCTGCTTTTGTCCGCCGGAGAGCTGTGTCGGCTTGTGGTGCATTCGCTCACCAAGTCCTACCCGTTTGAGTGCTTCGGTTGCACGCTTCCTGCGTTCTGATCGGCTAACATTGGCGTACATCATCGGCAGCTCTACATTGTGCAGAGAGGTAGAACGAGCCAAAAGATTAAAGGATTGAAAGACAAAGCCGATTTTTTGATTGCGAACATGGGCAAGCTGCTGGTCCTTCAGACTGCTCACTTCGATTCCATCCAGCATATATATTCCCGTATCCGGGCGATCCAGACAACCTAACATGTTCATAAATGTCGATTTCCCTGACCCTGATGGTCCCATGATGGCTACGAATTCGCCCTGTTCCACCAGGAGAGAGACGCCTTTTAAGATAGGAAGTGTAGAGTCGCCCGTTTTATATGATTTCGTCAAGCCTTCTACGTGAAGCATTGTCGGCTGACCTCCTTTCCTGCTTAAGTGAGCTACATACCCATTCCTGCTCCGCCCGGCATCGGCATGATTGGTGCTCCATCAGACAAGGAATCAACAGGGCTCAAAATAATTTGTTCATCACCATTCAAACCGGATTTCACATGAGAGAACAGCTCGTTTTCTGTCCCCGTCTCGATTTTTTGCTTTTTCGCTACGCCGTCGGCTGCGACCCAGACAAACGTGCTGCCGTCAGCATCCTGTTGCACGGCTTCAATCGGTACTTGCAGTGCATTATCAATTTTTTCGACGGAAATATTGATGTCGACATGGAAGCCAGGCTTGAGGGCAGACAAATCACCTTCAGGCGTTAACGTCACTTTGACACGGGTTTTTTCACCTTGGCCCGAGCTGCTTTGTGTGGTGGTTGCCGTTGGTGCAATCCGCGTGACTTTTGCATTCAGCTTTTGTTTTCCTAGTGTCGTGCCTTCGATAACTGCAGGTTGTCCCGCCTTCATTTTGTTTACATCTGATTCATTAATATCTGCCTGAATCAACAGGTTATCGAGATTTGCGAGTGTTAAAATCTCTGTTCCCTTGTTCACGTATTGTCCGTTGTCGGCTGCAACACCGATGATGGTTCCATCTGCTGGAGCAACGAGAACGCTTTGGACGCGATCCTTTTCCAACTGACCTCGTTCCACTTGCAGCTTGTTGATTTGGGCTTGCTGAGAAGCGATTTCTTCTTTGCGAGGCCCCTTTTTCTTGAGGGAGAGCTGCTGCTTGGCTACATTCAGGGTAGAAAGAGTAGAGTCTACCTGAGATTTGGCTTTATCCAGCTCCTGCTGTGTAGAGGCACCCGATGTAAAAAGCTGATGCATCCGGTCGTATTCTTTTTTAGCGTTATCGTACTCGCGCTGCGCTTGCAAAACGCGCTCATTCTCCTGCGCAACTTCCTCCGGCTCATTACCTACCTGAGCTTTTGCCAGATTGGCTCTCGCCAGCTCCATTTGAGCCTCGATATCGAGAATTTTGCTATCGACGTCAGATGTATCAATTTTCGCAATGACCTGTCCCTTTTTGACTTTGTCTCCTTCCTTTACGACAAACTCTCGCAAGGTTCCGGTTACATTCGCGTACTGCTTTTGCTTGTCCTCAACAATAACGACCCCGGAAGTGAGAATCTTGCTTTCCAGAGTCGACTTCGTTGTAGTTCCGATGTTTACGGGCATACCCATGGCTTGTTGTGATCCTGTCATGCCTAATCCGACATAACCGACGCCCAGGAGGACAACTACGGAACCAATGATCCACCAGCGTTTTTTCATGATTGATTTCCCCTTGTTTTTCTTAAAGTGATGAAATAAAGCGTAATGCCAAAACATTTCGTTGCTCGAAAGGTTATACGAAATGATTGGAAAAGGGTTACAGCTGTGGCGAAATATTTATGATTTCATCGCTTTTTGATAGGTTTTGACGTAAAGTACTTTACGGGCAAATCCCGTGATAAGATAAGGAATAGATGACGTTCCTTTGGAGGGGAGCTATGAACCAAGCGATTCGTTTTGATTACTCCAACGCTCGTGCTTTTGTCAAACCTCATGAATGGGAGCAGCTTGCTCCGGCGATTGGTCAGGCGCATGAAATGCTGCACAAAAGAACGGGACCAGGCAGAGATTATCTCGGGTGGGTAGATTGGCCCGAGCAGTACGACCGTGCTGAGTACGAACGAATCCGACAGGCAGCGGCACGTATTTCCTCTGACTCCGATGTGCTTCTGGTCATTGGAATAGGAGGCTCTTATTTAGGGGCAAAGGCTGTTCTAGACATCCTGGGACATAGCTTCTACAATTTGCTGCCGAAGTCCAAGCGGCGCTCCCCGGAGATTTATTTTGTGGGCAACAATATCAGTCCCGTCTACATTTCGCATCTGATGGACGTGCTGGAAGGAAAAGACGCGTCGATCAACGTCATCTCGAAATCAGGGACAACGACAGAGCCTGCGATTGCATTCCGGCTTTTTCGCAACTGGTTAGAGAAAAAGTACGGGCGAGAGAAAGCTAAAAAACGAATCTACATCACGACTGACAAGGCACGTGGAGCCTTGAAAAAGCTAGCTGACGAAGAGGGCTATGAAACGTTCGTCATTCCCGATGATATCGGCGGACGCTATTCAGTCCTGACCGCTGTGGGGCTTTTACCGATCGCGGTGAGTGGCGCGAATATGGATGCCCTGATGCAGGGAGCAGCAGATGCCAGAGAGCAGTACATGGTCATGGATCTGCATGAAAATCCGTGCTACCAATATGCGGCGATACGCAATGCGCTGTATCGAAAAGGCAAGATGGTAGAGCTGTTGGTCAGCTATGAACCGCAATTTCGCTTTTTTGCTGAATGGTGGAAGCAGCTATTCGGTGAGTCGGAGGGCAAGGACGGAAAAGGTATTTTTCCAGCCTCTGCCGAGTTTTCGACGGATTTGCATTCTTTGGGACAATACATACAGGACGGTATGAGGCATTTGTTTGAAACGACGGTTTCGGTATCTAAACCTGCCATCGATATGACTGTACAGGAGGACCCGGACGATGTAGACGGTCTGAATTTCCTGACAGGCAAGCGCATGGGGTTTGTCAATAAAAAAGCTTTCGAAGGAACAGTGCTTGCCCACGTAGCTGGCGGAGTCCCTAATCTGCTCATAGAGATTCCGGAAGCCACGGCTTATCATGTGGGGGGCCTGATCTACTTTTTTGAAAAGGCGTGCGGGATAAGCGGCTATTTGTTAGGCGTAAACCCGTTTGATCAGCCAGGAGTAGAGGCGTATAAAGCCAATATGTTTGCACTTCTGGGCAAACCTGGCTACGAAGAGCAGAAAGCAGAACTGGAGGCTAGATTGCAAGAGAATAAGACGTATTTGACCGTTGCGGAGACAGCAGCCTATCTGGAGCTCCCGGAAACCTTTATTTTGGAAAGAATTAGCCAAGGGCGGATTCGCGCGGTTCACGATGGCAATGAATACTTGATCAACAAGGATCAGTTCAAGCATCATCTAGAGGAAATGCGCAAGCTACGAGAGTACGAGGAAGCAGCCAGACACGAAACGATTCCCGAAAGCTATGATGTAAAAGATGAGGACTAAGCCATTGCCTTTGTTAGACTTGTCAGATGGTTGCCAACAGGACTATACTGGTCAATGAAAAAGGAAATGTAAACAACATAGACGAAGTAGCAACTCGGGGAGTCCTTCATGCAGGGCTGAGAGGATGGAAGCGACAGACCATCGACCCATTGCACCTGATCCGGATCATGCCGGCGCAGGGATATGGTTGCCGGCAAAACTGCGCCTTGATTGGTTATATGCGTATGAGCCCACCTTTTCCTGCATAGGAGATGGTGGGCTTTTTGCCTTTGGTATGACCCGGACGAACACAGTGAGGAGAGAGAAGCATGAGTGATTGTCTGGTAGTGGGTGGAGGTATCATTGGACTTAGTTTGGCGTATGAGCTGTCGCGCCGAGGCATGTCGATTACGCTAGTTGAACAAGGGGAGTGGGGCGGGCAGGCGTCTTCTGCAGCGGCAGGGATGTTGGCCCCTTTGAAAGAATTTACGGCTCCGGGACCGATGCTCGATATGGGGGTAGCTTCTCTGCGACAGTACCCGCAATGGGCGCAAACACTGGAGGAATTCACCGCAGGAGATGTTCAGTTAAGTCTGGAGGGACTGCTAACGGTCGCACTGGATGATGACGAACAAGAGCAGCTGCTGGCCAAATATCGTTGGCAAAAGGAAAAAGGATACGCTGTTCACTGGCTCACGGGAAAAGAGCTGACCGAGGTCGAGCCGATGCTGACCGACAGTGCTCAGGCTGCCATCTATTCGCCAAGAGAAGGGCACATCAACAATCGCTTGCTGCTCAGGGCGTTGGTGACAGCATGCCGACTGCAAGGCGTGAAGCTGCTCTCAGGATGTGTAGTGAGTGGAATTGCCGTCAAAGCAGGTAGGGTCATCGGAGTAGAAAGCTCCATGGGACCGCTTCGCGCGGGGCAAACCGTGATCACTTCCGGTGCATGGGCAGGAATTATGCTGGAGATGCTGAACGTTTCTGTGCCTGTACGGCCTGTGCGCGGACAGATTGCGGCTGTCTCCTCCGTGGGTATACCGCTTCGGACAGTCATTTTTGGGACGTCAGGCTACATCACGCCTAAAAAGGATGGAAAAATCGTAATTGGCGCCACAGAGGATGAAAGTGGCTTTCAGCGCGAAGTAACAATGGCTGGCTTGGCTAGCATTTTAAATGGTGTCATGCCGTACGTTCCAGCATTGCACACAGCTGCGTTCCTGGAGGCATGGGGAGGACTTCGCCCAGCGACGGCAGACGGTAAGCCGCTACTCGGTCCGATCCCAGACTGGAGTGGGCTCTCTATTGCAGGAGGACATTTCCGCAACGGTATTTTGTTATCACCAATCACAGCAAAGTGGATGGCAGATTACCTGGAGCAGGGCAGTACAGAGCATCTGGAGCCATTTTTGCCATCGCGTTTTATTGGTGAATAGCGCCTGTTTCATGCTTATCCTGGTTTTGAGTGAGCATCTTCGTGGAAATTGGGCTAGTCCAGCCTATAATACGGTACACCTCCCCATAGGCACCTGTATATGGTAATAAAGAAACACCAGAAGGGGAGGAGTTTCCATGCAGTCTGATGAAAAAAACCTATACCAGGCTGACATTCAGACCGTCAGTCTGCTAAAGGATATGCGTGAAAATGTGCACAACATTTGCAAGGATTACGTGGAGCAAAAAGTGCGCATCGAAGCCATTGATGGGCAGGTCATTGAAGGTGTCATTGTCGATTATGACGATCAAAATGTATATGTCGAAGTAGAGGATCCAGATGCGGAAGAAGAAGTAGATGATGAGGACGATTACTATCAGGTGGAGCAAGTCGCAAGTCATCAAACCTATGCGGACTGGGGAAATCCCTATGTTTCACCGTATGATGTTTATTATCCTTACCCTTATGGAGGCTACGATCCGTACGGTGATATAAGTCCTTATCCTGGTGGAAACGTAGGCCCGTATGGCAGCAGCAACAACCCATTTCCGCAAGTAAGCCCGTATAGCAGCAGTAACAACCCATTTCCACAAGTAAGCCCGTATAGCAGCAGCAACAACCCATTTCCACAAGTAAGTCCGTACAGTAGAGGCAAAAGGCCATCACCACAAGTAAGTCCGTATAGCAGTGGTAAAAGACCATCGCCACAAGTAAGCCCATATAGCAGTAGCAGCAATCCCTGCGTTCCGATCAGCCCTTATGGAGAAAATCCTTACAGCCAGGTGAGCCCATATAGTGGAATGAATCCTTTTCATCCACAAGTAAGTCCATATATGGGCTTCAATCCATTCCCGCCGTTTCCGCCGGTATCGGCGTTTCCACCACCATTCCCACCACCGTTTCCACCACCGCCGCCACCTTGCCCACCAATGGGTATATCGCCGCAACCATTACCACCTGTTATTGTTCCGAAAAGACGTCGACGTCGCTGTGGCGGTCGCAAAATCATCCCGCTTGCATTGTTTACGCTGCTTACCATCGCCTTGCTTTAATAAGAAAATGAGCAACAAGTCTTTTGCCAAGCTTGGGCGTAGAGGCTTGTTGTCTTTTTCTTTTTGGGGGAGTACAACCAGTTGTTTTGTCACACATTAATAGAAGAACGGTTTCAAAGACAAAGGCAGGGATAGACGATGAAAACGATCAAAAGCAGCTTGCAGGGTACAAAAGGGACATTCGGTTATCTTCGAGAAGCATTACCAAACTTCACTCTGGCTAACTGGGATTATGAGCATGGTTTTTTTGACCGTGTACTAGATGACCGAAATATGGTCTTTCTGCGTTTGCCCGTGAATGTTGTGACCGGAGAGCTGGACAGTGAAGATGCGTGGCTGGAAATTGGCGAGCCATTTGTTCTGCGCCACGTCTATCAAACAGGTGTCGAAGAAGATATCGGGTACATGGAGCCGATGGTTTCAGGTGTGATGAATCAGTTTCAGGAGCCAGTTGACAAGGATGCTCAGATTGACTCGAGATGGATTCGCAAGGCAGAAGCGATCGTAAGGGAATTGGAAAATCGTCTTGCATGAAAAACGGGCCTAAGTGATAGGCCCGTTTTTTGTCATGTGCGCCCAGCATGGGCGTTATCTCTAGGGTTAAAGTCCCGAATGGTGAAGGCAGTAGTAGCCATTAGCCTAAGAC
>NZ_JAWRXI010000168.1:0-275 GCF_046535075.1 Brevibacillus sp. SIMBA_040 | reverse complement strand
ATTTTAAATCAAGACCGGATTCATTTTTTGTAGCTACTCGATCTTTCGTGTAACAGAAAGTGAAACATCTGATGCATACTACTTTTTTCTCTCTCGATTCAGTTACGCAAACCGTATAAGTTCCAGGATTCGTATAATTGTGGGATAAAGTCGATAGGATATAATTTTGTGCAGCACTTCCGTCAGCCCAGTTTACACTATATGAACTTCCAGGATTTCCGGGAGTTGAAACAAGAATCGGATTAAGTAGAGTTAAATTCGCAGTAGATGCGCTG
>NZ_JAWRXI010000167.1:0-275 GCF_046535075.1 Brevibacillus sp. SIMBA_040 | reverse complement strand
ACCCTCAAGCGGGTTGAAGGCTGCGCTGAAAAACTGCGCGGTCTGCTTGCTGACATCAAAGGCTGCATCCCTGAACCTCACTTTCGGCGCCGTCAATGTCCAGGCTGGCTTGGACACGATCGGCGTTACGCGCGTAGTTACTTGTCGCAGTGAAGTTTGCAACCCCACCTGCCCCAGGTTTTTGACAGAGCGGAACAATGCATGCGCCTGCCCACCGGCGCCAATCGTCAGCCCGGCAAGATCTAAAGCCAGGCTCTGCAGGCCCTTGCCAATAT
>NZ_JAWRXI010000166.1:0-275 GCF_046535075.1 Brevibacillus sp. SIMBA_040 | reverse complement strand
ATATGACCGGCAGCCCACGCAAGCCGCGAGTTGCTCCTTCGGACTCGTGGATCCAACTCTATAACTCTTCCCCATGGACATTCGGACCCCGGCTCGCACATTATTGCTCGATGGTCTCAGGGGGGGCGGCGATAATGGTTTTGTTGGCCCACATTATTCGTGGAGTTTTAATCGCTGCATATCCGACTTTAAGGAGGTGGTATCTGCTCTTTCCGACCGACGGCGACTTCGCGGTGTACGTATTATTTGTGGTATCTGGTTTTGCTCTCGCGTGC
>NZ_JAWRXI010000165.1:0-275 GCF_046535075.1 Brevibacillus sp. SIMBA_040 | reverse complement strand
ATCCGATACGGGGGTCGGTATTCCTACCTCCTTGCGAAAGAGAGTGTTCGACCCACTCTTTACTACAACAGACGTCGAGCAGGGGCCTCTTGGCTCAGGGATGGGCTTGGGTCTAACGCTCATCAAACGGGGCATCGAGAGCTTTGGGGGTAAAATTGTTGTGGTTGAGCCACCGCCAGGGTTCGCGACATGCTTTCAAGTCAAACTACCGTTGAACTACAATGACTAGCGCAATTTTGCTTATTGACGACCGCCCGGAAATGCTAAATCCGTTG
>NZ_JAWRXI010000164.1:0-275 GCF_046535075.1 Brevibacillus sp. SIMBA_040 | reverse complement strand
AAAGAAAGATAAAATTAAGACAGTGCTTGATTATTCAGTAAAACATCCGTTATTTTTCTTACACCGTAATGCTGGTAATGCATCCAATACACACCAAAATGTTCGGGATTGGGTATCAGATGAAAACGGGCAATTTACAGAAAGATGGGGGCATGCTACAGAAAAATCCCCTTATGACCCATGTCCAGACGGATGGAGAATACCAGATACATTTGCTGCTTCGACACACTCTGAGGAACCAGATTTAGGAACAAATTATTTTTATACTAAATGGC
>NZ_JAWRXI010000163.1:0-275 GCF_046535075.1 Brevibacillus sp. SIMBA_040 | reverse complement strand
ATAAAGATTGTGTTGTAGATGTAGCAGATTTACAGTTTATATTACAAGTTTTGGGTGGAAAATGGAAGCTTTTCATTCTTTCCAGTTTGTACTTTGGTAAAAAGCGGTTCAAAGAATTGGAAAGAGAGGTAACAGGAATTTCACCTAAAATGCTTATCAAAGAATTGAAAGATTTAGAAGCCATTGGCATTCTGAATCGTCAAACATTTAATACCGTACCCATTACAGTTGAGTATAGTTTGACTGATGAAGCGTTGACGCTAAAACCTATTCTC
>NZ_JAWRXI010000162.1:0-276 GCF_046535075.1 Brevibacillus sp. SIMBA_040 | reverse complement strand
AAGCATTATTATAAGCGGATTTTCTGCGGTAATGATTTTGATGCAAAACAAGCTCACTGTCTATGATTTCAATCTGCATTTTCTTTAGTTTTATTCTGTGCAAAAACTCATTGTCATCATATGCAACACCTTCTGCATAAGCCGGATCAAAGCCTCCTAAATCATATAAATCTTCTTTCGTTATAGCACAACAGAAATGATAGGCAAAGGGTCTGAAAACAGTATGATTATACCAACTATTACTTCCGTCTCTGGTATTTTCAACATTGTTCTCTA
>NZ_JAWRXI010000161.1:0-276 GCF_046535075.1 Brevibacillus sp. SIMBA_040 | reverse complement strand
ATCAGAAGAAAAAATAGAAATTAACCCAAATTCTATTGAATTAGTACCTTTTGTTGAGATGACGGATAACGAGAAAAGAGAGATAAAAATAAAGTATGGTATACCAAATGATAAAAAGACCTTCATATATGGTGGGAATCTTGGGAAACCGCAAGGAATTGACTTTCTTATAGAAACTCTAAAGGCAAAATCAGATGATGAGAGGGCTTTTTTTGTTGTAATTGGATCAGGAACAGAATACAATAAAATCAGGAATTGGTTTGATACCTTTCGCCC
>NZ_JAWRXI010000160.1:0-276 GCF_046535075.1 Brevibacillus sp. SIMBA_040 | reverse complement strand
GCAGGCATGTGCTGCACGCCGGATACGCCGGACGACCTCGACGGCATTCCGCCCGAACTCGCGCGGTATCTCGACGCGTCGCACGCGCCGGCATCGCGGCATGAAGAAGCGCTTGATCGCGCGAAGGCGCGGTTGCTGACGGCCATCGCGTGCCTGACCTGCCTGTCCCGCAACGCGGATGCCGACGCACTCGTCATGCACATGCGCGAAGCGCTGTCGCTCGGTGCGTCGCGAGACGAGATCGTCGACGCGATCGCCGGCGCATTGCCCTACGCC
>NZ_JAWRXI010000159.1:0-276 GCF_046535075.1 Brevibacillus sp. SIMBA_040 | reverse complement strand
CAACGCAGCGGCAACAACAGCAACAACCTGCAAGCAGGCCGAGACATAACCACCGGCAAGAAGAACAGCAAAAAATAACTCAGACCCAGCAGTCCGGAGCTGGCAGCTATAACAATCAGGCTGGCAGAGACCTGACCATCAACCACATCGATTTGCCGCCCGAACTTCTTCAACAGTTCAATCACGCACTCAACAACATAAGAAATTCCGCAGACAGTGAGAAAAAGAACATTCTCCTGCTTCTTGAGCGCCAGGAATTCAGTAAGGCCGAAGCAG
>NZ_JAWRXI010000158.1:0-276 GCF_046535075.1 Brevibacillus sp. SIMBA_040 | reverse complement strand
CATGCGACTCGGCCAAGAATACGTACCGTGGCTTCGCCCTCTAGGGGGAGGTCGGCGTACGAGCCGTTGGCCGATCTCGCAACCCAGCGTCCAGTCAAGCTGTCGCGGGCCACGATCTTCACAAGCATGCGTCCGTCGAAATTGATCGCGTAGATGGTGTTGGGCACCAGATCATGAACCGTCAAATGTGACGGCACGACGATCAAAGCCCAGCCGTCCTGGATCTTCGGCGCCATGGAATCACCTTTGGCATACTCAATCCTCCCGCGGCCACCG